>JANQFN010000541.1 GCA_028277825.1 Desulfarculaceae bacterium | reverse complement strand
AGACTCCTGATTTTTTCGAAGTAGTTATTTTCGTCGTCCTTTAGAGCATGAAATCGATGGTCACGATTCTGAGATTCCCGGGCACCCATTTGCCTCCGCCCGAGAGGGGGCAGGGGAGGGCAGCGTGAGCCACAAGGACTACATGGAGGAAATCAAGGCCACTTGGGAGCTGTCTGCCAAGATGGAGCAGTTGTTGAAGCGCCAGCAGGGCCCCCAACAGATGGACCCGGATCTGGGTGAAGTGGTGCAGCAACTGCAAGAGCGTCTGGCTAATGCCTGGGAGGGTTGGGAGGCGGCGCGCCAGGACCGCAGTTTGGGCGACTGGGAGAGCAAGAAGCTCTCCAAGGAGCAGGTTTACCGCTACCGCGACCTGTTTGACTTCTCCCCCATCGGTTATGTGGTCACCGATCCCAACGGGTCGCCCATCAAGGCCAACGAGGCCGCGGTGCAGCTTCTGGGGGTGCCCCGCAAGATATTCCTGGATAAGCCCATCTACACCTTTGTGGCTGAAAGCGACCGCCGGGCCTTTTACAGTCAGATGACCGCCCTGCCCATGATGTCGCGTCTCAACGACTGGGAGGTGCGCCTGGTGCGCGGCGACGGCACCACTTTTAGGGCCAACATCTCGGTGGTGGTGGTGCGCAGCCTGCAGACCCCCCTGCATGTGCTCTACGCCCGCCTGCATTGGCGCTTCTATGACGTGGCCCGGCGGGAGCAGGTGGAGCGCGCCCTGGAATTGTCGCGCCACGAACAGAGGATGCGGGTGCAGGAGCGCATGGCGGACCTGGAGTTGACCAACCTGCGCCTGCGTCAGGAGATCGAGGAGCGCACCCGGGCCGAAAAGGCCCTGCAAAAGAGCGAGTCCAAGTACCGCACCCTGGTGGAGAGCCTGCCCCCGGAAATCACCATCTTCCAAAAGGACGTCAATTCGGTTTATGTCTCCTGCAACCGCTATTTCGCCAATTTATTCAAAATGACCCCGGACGAAGTGGTGGGCAAAACCGATTATGACTTTTTCCCCCAAAAAATGGCCGACCGTTTTATCAAGCACGACCAGGCGGTGATGAAATCGGGCCACACCCACATCCGTGAGGCCAAACACATCAACCGCGACGGGCGTGGGGTAGTCCTGCAGACCTTTAAAACGCCCATCAAGGACGACGATGGCAACATCGTGGGGGTGTTGGGCATCTATTTCGACGTCACCGAACGCAAACGCACCCAGGAGGAGTTGTTCTCCTACCAGGAACGGCTGCGCTCCATGGCCTCTCAGCTCTCCCTGGCCGAGGAGATGCAGCGGCGCAAAATCGCCGAGGAGTTGCACGACCACATCGGACAGGCCCTGGCCATGTCCAAGATCAAGCTGGAGATCATGCAGGGCAACGGCGGTGCGCCCGATGAACAAGACGTCCTGGACGAGGTGCTGGATTTGATCCGCCAGACCATCCAGAGGACCCGTTCGCTAACCTTCGAACTATCCCCGCCGGTGCTGTATCAGTTGGGCCTGGAGTCCGCCCTGGAGTGGTTTACCGAGCACATTCAGAAACAGCACGGCATTCGCGTGGAGTTTTTCGATGACGGCCAGCCCAAGCCCATGCGCGAGGAAATCAGCGTGGTGCTGTTCAAGGCGGTGCGCGAGTTGCTCCTAAACGTGGTCAAGCATTCCCGGGCCACCACCGCCGTGGTGAGCATCTGGCGCGAGGGCGAACGGGTCCGGGTGCAGGTGCAGGACACCGGGGTCGGTTTCGATGTCTCGGGGCTGGCCGCCAGTCCGCGCGGCGAAAAGGGCTTCGGCCTGTTCAGCATCCAAGAGCGCCTGGATTTTCTGGGTTGCAACATGAAGATGGAATCCGCCGCCGGCATCGGCACCACCAGCACCCTAACCGCCCCCTTGATTATCAACCAGTGGAAGACCGCCGAAGGCGCGGCCTGAGGCCCGCCGGCCGCCAAGGCATTCGACGGCCGTGTGTTTTTAGGGAGTCCGGGCCATGGCCAGCCCCAACCGTTTCATGCTGAATTTGGACAAGATCGGTTTCGTGGTCGCGGCCTTTGCCAGCCTCTGCCTGCTGGACTTCGATCCGCTGGTGACCATCGTCAACTCGGTGCGTTTGGGGCTGTTGTTGAACCACACCTTTTTGGCCGTGCTCCTGGTGGCGGCGCTGCTGGCCGGCGCCTTGGGCCTGGGCCGCTCCTTCATGACCCACCACAGCCCCTGGCCGGTTTTTTTGCACCTGGGCGGCGGCATCCTGTTGGTGGTGTTTCTTTTGGTCAACTTTCAGCCCATGCTGGGCTGGGTGGGGCTTATGGTGGTCTCCCTGGCCGCCTTCGTGGACATCAGCCGCAAGCGGGCCTGAAGAAGCCTCCTTTGGTCGCACACCACTAATTTAACCCCATGCAAAACCAGTGGCACCTAGTCTCGTGAAGAGGCGGGGAAGGAAAAACGGTCACCGGCAAGCAGGCACCACGCCCAAGCTGCACCATGACGCCAGAGAACAGCAACCCGCGGCAAGATACCGCTGGACCAGCATACCCCCTGGGCTGACCATGTAAGGCCGTTTTGGCCAGAGCAGGGATTAAGGTCCCCAATTGAGCAATTTGGGCGAGGCCGTTTGGCAAATGGCCGGTTTGCAGCTTTAGCGTTGCTTGTCCGGCGGGGCGATGAAGGCGTAGAACTTGTCATCCAGACCGGGGCCCAGCTTGAGGGGAGGCGGGAGTTTGCCGGCCCGGGCCTTCACCGCCGCCAGGTAGCCCTCCACCTCGCCCGGGCCCACCGAATAATCGCCGCCTTTGAAAAAGACCACCACCGCGCCCGGGCGGTAGCGGATCAGGTGCATCCCCCGGCGGCCGGTGATGTCCTCGGCCTCCAGGAACAACAGAGTTTGGGCCAGTCGGTAGTTGGGCGCCACCACCGGCCGGCCCATTTCCACCAGCCGCTCATACAGGCCCCTGGTGTCCAGGTGGTGCATGCCCCGGGACATCTCCCGGCCGATCTGGGCCTCGATGCGCCCGCCGCTTTGGCTAAAGGCATAGAGACCGTTGCCCAGATAGACGTAAAGCCCGCCGGCCGCAAACAGGAAGGCTGTTGCCAGGGCCAGCTTGGCCCGCCAGGCGCCCTGGTCCCAGAGCCAGCCCAAGTAAATGGCGCTCCACATATACATACAGAACAGGGGCGTTACGAAAATGCGCATGTTGATCACCGGCGCGATGTACATGATCACCAAAAAGCTGGTGAGCGCCATCAGCATCAGGCCGGCCAAATAGGGGCCAACCGGGGCCCGGGGCCTCAGCCAGGGCCAACTGAGCATGAGGGCCAGCATGAGCAGGGGCAGCACCGGTGGCACCGGCCACAGCACTTCGCCGCTGAACCAGATGGACAGGCGCTGGCCGCCGATCAGTTGGGGCAGGGTCTGGGTGGTCACGCTCCACAGGCGCTCGGGCAACGCCTGGGCCAGGGTGGCGTGGTTATCGGCCTGGCCGCCGCCGCGGCTGAAAAAGGTCCAGATGAAATGCCCCGATCCGGCCAAAAAGGCGGCCACCCCCAGCCAAAAACGGCCCAGCGTGAACAGGCGCACACGCAGCAGGGCCAACAGGGCCACGCCCAGGCCGATGACTGCGGCCAGATACACCGCGTTGATGTGGACCGCCACGCCCAAGGCCGCGCCGGCCAGGGCCGCGCCCCAGATGCGCTCCCGGGCACGGGCCAGGCCGTAGGCCACCAGCCCCAGACCCAGCATGCCGTAGACCACCACTTCCCAGGCGGTGCGCGCAAAGCACAAATACCAGGCCGAGCAGCCCAGCAGGAGCAGGGCCAACCAACTGGTGCGCCGACCGCAGAGGCGCTCCACGGCCAGGCCGGCGAACCACAGGCCCACCAGGTTGAACAACAGGCCGGGTAGCCGGACCAGGGCCACGTCAATGGGGAAGATCTTTTGCAAAAGGTATATGGGATAGGCGGTGGCGATGGAGCTGGCATACCAGGAGATGCTCTGGCCCCAGATGCCCCGCCACTGCATCTGGCTGGCCCAATAGCCCACCCAGCCTTCGTCGCCCTCCAGACCGGGGGCGGTGTTCAAATTGATCAGCATCAACCCGCCCAAGCCGCCCAACAGGGCCAGGTGGGGCCAGTGTCCCTTGAGCCAGTTGCGGGATCTGCCGGCCCAGGAGCCGGGCAGGGGCAGCAGGAGCGACAGGAGCAGTCCCGCGCCCGCTGCCGCCGCCGCCAAACGGCGGCCCTGCCACCACTGCACCTGCCGGTTGAGTTGCCAGAGGCGGCGGCTGTCCAGCTGGGGCGAGAGCGGCACCAGGTGCTTGAGCAGCCTTTGAGGCATCAACAGCTCGATGCGCGCCCCGCCCTCATGCTGGTAGTACAGCACCTCCAGGGTATGGGGCCCGGCCTTGGCCTCCACCTCGGTGGAGCTCTTCTGGGGCGGGTGCAGGTCCGGATTTTTGCTCACCGCTGCGCCGTCGAAAAGCACCAGGGCGCAGTCGTCGGACACGGTGCCTAGACGGAAGCTTTGATCTCGGGGCAGGTTCAGCAGGGCGCACCAGCGCACCGTAAAATACTCACGGCGGAAATCAGGGTCTTTTTCGGAGCTGAAATCGATGGCCGGCTGAATGAGAGTCTTTTGGGGCGTCGTGGACCAGTCGCCCCGGAAGACGCTGGGAGGATAGTAGAAGCCCGTGAAGCCCTGACGCCCCTTGAGGGCGTGCTCCTGATAAAACGAGAGCAACGCGCTCCGGGCCTGCTGCCCGGCCAGGTGGCTCCAGCCGGAGAACAGGAGCAGGAGCAGGGCCAACAACAGCCAGGGCCAGCGGCGGCGCAGGCGGTGGGCCAGGGAGCCGGGAGCAAAGTGTTGCGCGCCTTTCAGCGCGGCGTTTTTGTATGGGGCCAATTGGAAAGTCACGCTAAAGCGGCTCCGGCCTCATTTTGATGACGGCGGCGGGGGCAGCCAGGCCTGGAAGTTGTGGTCGATCTTGGGACCCAGGAAAACCCGCTTGGCTCCGGGCGGCGCTTGTCTCACCAGGCCGTAGGACACGTAGAGGCCTCCGGGCACCGGTTTGCGGGTCACCTGCAGGCCCCGGCAGCCGGCGAACTCCTCCAGTTCGTAGAACCACAGGGCGCTGGCGTCCCATTCATAATAGAACGAGACCACCCGCTTCTGCCTGCTCAAGGCGTCATAAAGCGCCCGTTTGTCGGCCTTGAGGGATTTGTCGGTGGCCATGGACTCCTTGCTGCGCAGGCCCTCGATATAGACCAGGCGGCCGTTGCTCTGGGAAAAGGCGTACAGGCAGTTGACCCCGTAGGTGGCCAGGTTGCTCACCACCACCAAGCCTATGGCCGCCAAGGCCAGCCGGCCCCAAAGGCCGCCGCGTTTGGCCAGGCCGGCCAGCCCCACGCCCAGCCAAAGCACCAGGGTGAACAGGGGCAGGTCCAGATAGCGCATGCGCACCCCGTGGCCGTAGTTCAACAACATCGCGGCGATGATGATACCCAGGGCCAGCCAGGCCAGACAGCGCTGGGCCAGGGCGAAGGCCGGCTCCTGCTTGCGCCAGGGCCAGGACAGCAACAGGGCCAGGAACAAAAGCGGCGCCAGGGGCAACACCGGCCAGAGCAGCTCGCCGGAAAACTCCCAGGCCACCAGTTCGCCGCTCATAGCCCGGGGCAGCACGGTGAGCACATACACCTGCAGCTCGGCCCACAGGCCGCTCAGGGAGATGCCCCCCTCCCGCACCTGTCCGAAGAAATACAAAAAGCGGGGCAAAGACAGGGTGCCGAAGGCCAGAGCCCCGATCCAGAAGGCCGGCTTTTTCAACAGGCGCAGACGCCCCTCCATTAACAGCATCAGGCCCACGCCGGCCAAGAGGTAGGAGAAGCGGGCGTGCCAGATCAGGCCCACGCCCAGGGCGCCGCCGGCGATGATGCCGCCCCACCAGGCCTCCCGCGCCCGCACCAGGCCGTAAAGGAACAACGAGGCCAGGGGCAGGAAAAAGGTGTGATGCTCGGTGGCCAGGCGGCTGAAATATAAGAACCACACCGAGCTGGCGATGAGCAGGGCGACCAGCAGGCCGGCCCGGCGGCCCAAAAGCCTCCCAGTGGCCAGGCCCAGGAAGACCAGCCCGGTCAGGTTCCAGATCACCGGCACCAGGCGCAGCAAAAAGCTGGTTAAAGGGAACAGCTGCTCCAGCAGGTACACGCTGTAGACCAGGGGTTCGCCCACGCAATAGCCCAGCCACCAGGGTTTGAGATAGCCGCGCCAGTGCATCTCATAGGCTGAAAGCCCGTAGCCGGCCTCGTCGCCCCACAGGCCGGGCCACTCGCCCAGACCCACCAGCATCAACAGCCCGGCGCCCCCGGCCAGGCTCAACAGGGGCCACTGCCGTTTCAGCCAGTTCAGGGTGCGCTGCTCCCACCCCCGCGGACGGGGCAGCAGCCACAGGGCCAGGGCCAACAGGGCCAAGAGCATAAGCGCCCGGCCCCGGGCTTGCCAAAACTGGGCCTGGCGGCTGAGGCGCCGCAATTGGTTCGGACTCACGCCTTCGCGCAAGGGGTGCAGCTTGCCTTCCAGCTCCGGGGGCAGGACCAGCTCAAAGCTGGCCGCTCCCCGGTTCTGGAAATACAAGACCTCCAGGGCGTGCTTGCCCGCCGCCAGCTTAAACTGAGCGCTCATCAGGTGGTGGTCGCCGTGTTCGCCCAGGTTATCCAGGGCGCGGAGCCCGTCCAGCAGCAGCAGGGAGCCGTCGTCGCTTTTCAGACCCAGGCGCACGGTCATGGGCCGGGGCAGATCCAACAGCCCCACCCAGCGGGCGGTGAAAAATTCTTTTTGAAAGCGGGGCTGGTTGCGGCTGTGAAATTTGGGGTGCTTGGCCACTTCGCTGAAAAAAGGCGGGGCGCACCAGTTTTCCCAGGGGTTGTCCCGGCCCAGGTGAAAGGTGCCCCGCATGCCGCTTTGGTCCATCCGGGCGTTTTGCTCGAAAAAGCCGATGACCCGGGATTGGGCCGTGGCCAGGGGCCACAGGCAGGCCAGGGAGCTTGCCCCCAAAAGCAGGGCCAGGGCCAACAGCGGCCAGCGCCGGCGCAGTCGCCCGGCCCAAGAGGACAGCTCGGAAGCGGGCTCCCCGGCGCTGGCCCGCCTGCGGTCCAGGACCAGTACGCTGAGAAACCAGCCCAGCAGGGCGCCGGCCAGGGGAAAGGCCACGGCCCGGGCCAGCCAGGTGGACCAGGAGAGGTTCTCCAAGTCCCTGAGCAAGGGGATCAGGCCCAGGCCCAAACCGAGGAGCAGGGCCAGGGACGGCGCCCAAGAATATATATCCCGCCTGTTGCTGGTCCCGGTCCGGCTATTATCTGCTTGTGCTTGCATCAAGGTCTTGGTTGTGCCCGCCCGCTCAAGAAGTGCCCTGCTGTTTGTGCATGTTGCCCGCAGCCGGGGATATAATCAAGTGAAACAGTTTCCTCGCCCCCATCCGCTGTTTTGGGCTATAAACGGGTTGGGACCAGCCGCTGCTTAGTACATCATTCTAAACCGGTTGCCTCCCGCGGCAAATCATGTTTTTACTTCATATCGGCCGAGATCCGGCAACAGGCACAGAGGTGAGTTTGGTTAACTGGTCGGACATAGACGCGGTCATTTTCGACGTGGACGGCACCCTTTATGACCAGCCGCGGTTGCGCGCCATCATGGCCCGCAAGCTGCTTTTCCAGGTGCTCAAAAAACCCTGGTCCTGGCCCGAGATCAGGCTGCTCAAGGATTTTCGAGCCTTGCGCGAAAGGCTGGCACATGAACCGGATATAGACTTGGCCCAAGAGCAATACCAGCGCATTGCCGCCAAGCACGGTGTGGAGCCGGCCCGGGTGCGGGCGGTGGTGGAAAAATGGATGCAGCGCGCGCCCTTGCCCCATTTGGCTGCCTGCCGCCGGCCCGGGGTGCGAAGCTTTTTCCGGGAGCTCGCGCAGCGCGGCATCGGCATTGGCGTGTTCTCCGACTACCCGGCCCGGGATAAGCTATCGGCCATGGACCTAAGCGCGCAAGTGGTTATCTGTGCTGACGATCCCCAAGTCAACCAACTCAAGCCAAATCCCAAGGGCCTGTTGGCCGTGGCCCGGGAATTGGGCGCCCAGCCCCGCCGCTGCCTGTACATTGGCGACCGGGCCGAACTGGACGGCGAGGCCGCCCACCGGGCGGGCATGGCCTGTCTTATCTGGGAACCGAGAGACACCGGCCGGCCTGACCGCTTTACCTCCTTTGAGCAATTGCGCCGAAATCTGGTCGGCTCAAACCCCAGCTCCGAGCATACCCCATAAAGAAAAAAATTAAAAAACATGTGTATACTCTACATATGGTGTTGCAATTGTCTTTATATACCTTATAATGTTTATCAATCGAGTCTGCGATGTGAGGTTGTGTGACCGCGCTTGTCATTTCCACGCTCAGGCCCTACGTAGCGATAGCCAGGCCCGATCATTGGGTCAAAAACGCTTTCGCCTTGCCCGGCGTGGTGGCGGCGGCGGTCCTAACTGGCGCAAATGTCAAAGTTTTTGTCGGCACCTTGATCCTGGGCATGATTTCGTTGTCCCTGGCCGCCTCAGCCAACTACGTGATAAACGAGTGGCTGGACGCGGAGTTCGACAAGCATCACCCTGAAAAGAGCCAGCGCGTCTGCGTGAACGGCATGACCACCGCCCGGGGCATTGCCATCACCTACGGCTTCCTCACCATCATGAGCCTGGGGTTGGGGATCCTCATCTCTCCGTGGTTCATGGCCTTTATCGGACTGCTCCTGGGCCAGGGCATCATCTACAACGTGCGGCCCTTCCGCCTCAAGGACGTGCCCTACCTGGACGTGCTCTCCGAATCGGTGAACAACCCCATCCGGCTCTATTTGGGCTGGTTCATGGTCAGCGATCAGTTCCTGCCCCCCTCCAGCCTGGTGGCCGGCTACTGGGCCGCCGGCGCCTTTTTGATGTCGGTCAAGCGCTACGCCGAATTGCGCTCTTTGGGCGACGGGGCCCGGGCTTGGTTGTACCGGGCATCCTTCAGGCACTACACCCCGGACCGGCTGCTCATCTCCTCCTTTTTCTACGGCCTGAGCGCGGCCTTTTTCCTGGGCGTCTTCCTGGTCAAAAACCGCATAGAGCTGCTACTCAGCCTGCCTTTCTTGGCCTTTTTATTCTCCTGGTATCTCCTTTTGGGCATGCGGCCCAATTCCTCGGCCCAGCACCCAGAGCGCCTGCACAAGGAACGCTGGTTCATGGTCTATGTGGCCCTGGTGGTGCTGTTGATGTGCGTGTTGATGGTGGTGGACCTGCCCTGGCTGCACGGGCTTTTGAACAACCAATACATCCACTGAGCCGGCGGCTTCTCAAGTCCGCGATTAAATTCCAGATACAGTTCAGGCCCCTAGGAGGTTCGGCGCCCGGTGGGGTATGATTATTACAGGGCCTTCGCCGCGGGTGGGGCCCGTTCAGCCATGAAGCCATCGGCATGAGGGAAGGCGAGGGGCATGACAGGGGCGGGATCGAATTCTTCCAAAATAACCTTGGCGGCGCTGAGCGCGGCCCTATTCCTGATCGTCTTGTGGTTCGGCGCCGGCTCCGGGGCGGCAACCACCAGCCCGAAGGCCGCTGGCTTCGCCGGCACCCAGAGCTGCCGCGAGTGCCACGAGAAGTTCTATCAACTCTGGGCCCCCTCCCATCACGGCCTGGCCATGCAGCCCTACAGCGCCAAGCTGGCCCAAGAGCGCCTCACCCCCCAAAAAGAGCCCCTGGCCATCGGCGATAAAAAATACAGCGCCGATATCAGCGGGCCCCAGGGCTGGGTGATCGAGAGCGGGCCTGGCGGCGAGAAGAAGTACCGCATGCTGCACGCCCTGGGCGGCAAGAACGTGTTCTATTTCCTCACCCCCCTGGACAAGGGCCGCTTGCAGACCCTGCCCCTGGCTTATGACCTCAATGAGAAAAAGTGGTTCGATACCGCGGCCAGCGGCATCCGCCACTTTCCCGGCCGGGGACCCTCTGATGAGGCCCTGGACTGGAAGGACCGGCGCTACACCTTCAACACCTCCTGCCACGGCTGCCACGTGAGCCAGTTCTCCTCCAACTACGACCTGGCCAGCGGCACCTACCACACCACCTGGGCCGAGCCGGGCATCAACTGCGAGACCTGCCACGGCCCGGGTCAGGAGCACGTGCGGGTCTGCCAAGAGGCGCCCCAGGGCACCATTCCCAAGGACCTGAAAATCATCCGGGGAGGCGATGACTTCAGCATCGCCCAAAAGAACGCGGTTTGCGCCTCCTGCCACGCCAAGATGAGCCCTTTGAGCACCTCCTTCCCACCGGGCGAAAAGTTCTATGACCACTACGACCTGATCACCCTGGAGCACCCGGACTACCACCCCGACGGCCGCGATCTGGGTGAGAACTACACTTTCACTTCTTGGCGCATGAGCCCTTGCGTCAAGGCCGGCGATCTGGCCTGCCTGGACTGCCACACCTCCAGCGGACGCTACAAGCACCAGGACGACCCCAACCAGTCCTGTCTGGGCTGCCACCAGGACAAGGCCAAGAACCCCACCAACCACACCAACCACAAGGCCGACAGCCAGGGCAGCTTGTGCATCTCCTGCCACATGCCCAAGACTTCTTTCGCGCGCATGCAGCGTAGCGATCATTCCATGCTGCCGCCCACGCCGGCCGCCACCTTGCAATACAAGTCACCCAACGCTTGCAACAACTGCCACCAGGACAAGGACGCGGCCTGGGCCGACAAGTGGGTGCGCAAGTGGCGTCTGCGGGATTATCAGAAACCGGTGCTGCAGCGGGCCGGGCTGATCCAGGCCGCCCGCACCAGCGACTGGTCCCGCCTGGCTGAGATGCTGGCCTACATACAGAACCCCAAGCGGGACGAGATCGTGGCCAACTCCCTGATCCGGCTCTTGCGCAACTGTCCGGATCAGCGTAAATGGCCGGCGATCATCGCGGCGCTCAATGACCCCTCGCCTTTGATCCGGGGGAGCGCGGCCGCGGCGCTGACGCCGGTGCCGGGCACCGACGCCCTGGCCGCCCTGTTCCAGGCGCTCAACGACGATTCGCGCCTGGTGCGGGTGCGCGCGGTGGCCTCCCTGGCCGGTGTGCCCACCCGCTACCTCCAGAAAAAGCCCTTGGCGGACTTGAAAAGGGCTGAGGCCGAGTTGAAGCAGTCCCTGTTGGCCCGGGCGGATGAGCCGGGCAACCACTACAACCTGGGTAATTTCTACTTGGAGCGGCGGGAGTATAAAAAGGCCATCCACTCCTATGAGACCGCCCTCAAACTGGAGCCGGACCTGTTGCCCGCCCTGGTAAACATCGCCATGGCCTATAACTTGGCCGGCGACAACGCCGAGGCCGAGGCCAGCCTGCGCCGCGCCCACAAGCTCAGCCCGGATGACGCCGCGGTGAACCTTAATTTGGGCCTCTTGCTGGCCGAGCAAAAGAAGCTCAAAGAGGCTGAGGCCGCCTTGCGCCGGGCTTTCAAGGCCAACCCCAAGTCAGCGGTGGCGGCCTACAACCTGGCCGTGATCCTGGGCCAGGACCGGCCCCAGGAGGCCATCGCCTTTGCCCGCCAGGCCGCCGAGCTCAACCCCGGGCAGCCCCGTTACGCCTACACCCTGGCCTATTACCTCTGGCGGCAAAAGGACGCTGCCGGGGCCGTCGCCATCCTGGGCGACATGCTGATTAAATATCCTGGCTACGCCCCCAGCTACTTCATGCTGGGCGACATCTACCGCTCCATGGGCCAGGCCGAAGCCGCCGCCGAGATCTACCAGGAGGGCGTGCGCAACCAGGCCCTGTCCCACCGGGACCGGCAGGCCCTGTCCCTCAGGCTGCGCGCCCTGTCGGAGCCTGCAAAGGCCGCAGGTCCCACAAAAAAGAAACCTTAGCATGCCAGGGCGCGGGCTCCCTTGGGAGACAGACAGGTGAAGGGCCTGGTGGTGGCCGGCACGGGCAGCGGTACGGGTAAGACCAGCCTCACCCTGGCCCTTTTGGCCGCGTTGAAGCGGCGCGGTATCAAGACAGCGGCCTTCAAAGTGGGACCGGACTTCATCGATCCGGATTTGCACGGCTTGGCCGGGGGCTCGGCCTCCCATAACCTGGACGGCTGGATGCTGCCGGAGGCGGAAAACCGGGCCATCTTCGCCCGTCACGCCCAGGGCGCCCGGGTGGCCGTGGTGGAGGGGGTGATGGGCCTCTACGATGGGGCCGATCCCTTGGGCGAAGCCGGCTCCAGCGCCCAGATGGCCAAGCTTCTGGGGTTGCCGGTGCTTTTGGTGGTAAACGCCGAGGCCATGGTGCGCAGCCTGGCTGCCCTGGCCTTGGGCTTCGAGCGCTTCGATCCCCAGTTGACTTGGGCGGGCTTGGTGGCCAACAAACTGGGCAGCTTAAACCACCGTGACCTTTTGGCGAGGGCCATGGAACAGGCGCCGGCTATGCCCTTTGCCGGCGGACTGCTACGGCGGGAGGAAATCACCCTGCCCGAACGCCATTTGGGTCTGATCACCGCGGGAGAGGGTTGCCTGGGACCGGAGGAACTGGACCGTCTGGCCGATTGGCTGGAAGAGGGCCTGGACCTGGAGGCCCTGCTAGCGCGCCTGCCCGAAATTAATCCGCCGGCCCCGGCGCCGGAAACTACTGTCAGGGGGAGCGGCGTTCGCCTGGGAGTGGCCAGCGACCGGGCTTTTTGCTTTTACTACCAGGAAAACCTGCGGCGCCTGGAAGCGGCCGGGGCTGAACTGGTGTTCTTTTCTCCGCTGACCGACAGCACCTTGCCCCCTGGGCTGCAAGGCCTCTATTTGGGCGGGGGCTACCCTGAGTTGCACGCTGAAAAGCTCGCGGGCAATACCACTCTGGCCTGGGAGATCGCCCGGGCCGGGCGGGACGGCATGCCCATCTACGCCGAGTGCGGGGGCATGATGTACCTGGGCCGCCAGCTGACCGATCTGGAAGGCCGCGCCTGGCCCATGTGCGGGCTTTTGCCCATTGAGACCCGCATGCTTGGTGGCCTGCGCTCCCTGGGCTATCGCCAGGTGCGCTTTAGCGCCGACACCATCCTGGGCCCGGTGGGCAGCCTTGTCCGGGGCCATGAATTCCATTACTCTGAAATGACCCGGCCGCCAGGGGGCGGGGTCTATGAAATTGCAGGCGGGGCCGCGGCGGGCCAGGCCCAGGGCATCTGGCAGGACAACACCCTGGCCAGCTACGTTCACCTGCACTTTGGCAGCAACCCTCAGTCGGCGCCAAGCTTTGTAAACGCCTGCCGGCAGTGGAGAGCCCTTTGAATCAAGCTACCCAATACCAACCCATCATGGTGCTGGGCACCGGCTCCCACGTGGGCAAGAGCGTGCTGGTCATGGGCCTGTGCCGCCACTTCAGGCGCCTGGGCATCGACGTGGCTCCCTTCAAGGCCCAGAACATGGCCCTGAACTCGGGCATCACCCCCGAGGGCCATGAGATCGGCCGGGCCCAGGTCTCCCAGGCCGAGGCTGCCGGCCTGGAGCCGCAGGTGGACATGAATCCCATCCTGCTCAAGCCCACCAGCCAGGTGGGCTCCCAGGTGGTGCTCATGGGCAAGGCCATCGGCAACTACCAAGGCAAGGACTACTACAAGCTCAAGCCCAAGCTGGTCAAGACCGTGATGGGGGCCTTTCGCCGCCTGCAAGGCCGCCACCAATTAATTGTGCTGGAGGGGGCCGGCTCCTGCGTGGAACTCAACCTCAAGAAAAACGATCTGGTCAATCTGCCCATGGCCAAAAAGGCCGGGGCCCGGGTGATCCTGGCCGCGGACATCGACGCCGGCGGGGTGTTCGCCCAGGTGATCGGCAGCCTCAAGCTGATGACCCCGGCCGAGCGCAAGCTGGTGGCCGGCATCGTGATTAACAAGTTCCGCGGAGACCCGGCGCTGTTCAAAGAGGGCATGGCCATCATCGAGAAAAAATGCGCCAAACCGGTGTTGGGCCTGCTGCCCCTGTTCACTGACATCCGTCTGCCCCAGGAGGACGGGGTGGCCCTGGAGCGGGGCGAGCTGACCGGCTCGGCCGGCGTAGTGCGCATCGGCGTGGTGCATTTGAGCCACATCAGCAATTACACCGACTTTGACGCCCTGGACGCGGAGGAGGCGGTGGAAATGAGCTGGATCGACGATCCCGGGCAGATCGCCGGCCTGGATCTTCTTATCCTGCCCGGCACCAAGAACACCCTGGCCGCCCTGGCCTGGCTCAAACAGCGGGACCTGTTCCAGGCGGTCAAGGCCTATTATTCCCTGGGCGGCAGGATTTTGGGCCTGTGCGGCGGCTACCAGCTTTTGGGCCGGAGCATCGCCGACCCACAGGGCGTGGAGGGGCCGCCGGGCCGTGAGGATGGCCTGGGCCTGTTGGACATCGAGACCGTGATGGCCGGCGAGAAGACCACCACCCGGGTCAGCGCCCGCTGCTTGCCGGAGCTGCCCTTTGCCTGCCAGGGCGAACTCAGCGGCTATGAGATACACATGGGCCAGAGCCGCCCCCTGGGCGAGGACCGTCCCGCCTTCAGGCTGCTTTCGCGCCTGGAGTTGACTTCAGAGTTGGACGAGGGCCAGGTGAGCGCCGAGGGCCGGGCGGTGGGCACCTATTTGCACGGCATTTTGGACAATGATCAACTGCGGGCGGCGCTGTTGTCCTGGGTCCGGGGCGGGGGGGATTTCTCCGGCCTGGCCGACTACGCCGCCTATCAGGATCAACAGTACGATTTGTTGGCCGACCATTTGGAGCGCCACCTGAACCTGGAGGGGCTGCTGGCGCCTTTGGAAGGCTAAGGAACACTTGACTTTACCCGCCGGCTGTCATAAAAAAGAACAGGACATAATCAGGCTGGTGCCTAGTTGGGCTTAATAGGGAAGACGGTCGCAAGCCGTCGCGGTCCCGCCGCTGTAACCGGGGACAAACGCCGCTGTGAAAGCCACTGCCACGACTGGAGCGTGGTGGGAAGGCGCGGCAAGTAGGAAGATCCGGGAGCCAGAAGACCTGCCCGCCTGAAGGAAACCCATGAAAAGCCGGCGAACGACCGGCAGCGGAGCTTGAGCAAGCGGCTGCGGGTTTCCCCGGGGAGATCAAGTAAACTGGGTGCAATCCCCCCAACCCTTATCGGGTTGGGGGTTTTTTATTGACCGGGCCCGCGAGGCTCATCACACACCGGGCGGAGTGAACCGGAAGTGACGTGAAAAACGTCCGCTGCCCAGCAGCCGTGAAGGGAGCGAAAACCCGAGATGCCACTGTCGTAAGTTTTGCGGCGGGAAGGCGGGTGAGTAGGCGGCCCTGAGCCGGAAGACCCATTTCGCCCCAAAAAAACCTCTAGGGAGGCAAATGATTATGCACAAAAAAGGAAAGTGGTGCCTGGCCCTTCTGGTCTGCGTCTTGGCCCTGGGTCTGGCCTGTCCGGTCTTGGCAGCCAGCCCGGAGCAAAAAACGGGCTCTGGGGCGAAGCAGCAGAAGGTGGACAGCAAGAGCGAGATGGTGGTTACGGCCACCAAGACCGAGGAAGACGTATACCAAGTGCCCTCCACCACCTTTGTGGTCACCGATCAAGAGATCAAGGAGAAGGTGCAGTGGTCCCTGGATGAGGCCTTGAGGGACGTACCTGGCCTGTTTTTCCGCAGCAACGGACCCTTTGGCGGCGTGACTTCCTTTTCCATGCGCGGCAGCGGCTCGGACCAGGTGCGGGTCATGCTGGACGGCGTGCGCATCGCCGACCCCATCGCCTCTGGCGGCAGCCTGAACCTGGCCACCCTGCAGACCGGCGGCATCGGCCAGATTGAAGTGGTGCAGGGGCCCCAGTCGCCCCTGTACGGCTCGGACGCCATGGCTGGAGCCATCAACATCATCACCCGGCGCGGTCAGGGCAAACCCACCGCCTGGGCCGCGGGCAGCTACGGCTCGCATAGCACCTTCCGCGGCGACCTGGGCGCTCAGGGCCAGGTGGACCGTTTCAACTTCATGATCAGCGGCACCGGCATCGACACCGACGGCATATCCAAGGCGAAGGCTGGCAGCGAGGACGACGGCTTTTACGGCTACCAGTTCAACGGCCGCTTCGGCTATGACATAAATGACAACACCGAGGTCTACTTCATCGGCTATTACAACAAGTCCAAGACCTATTACGACGGATTCAGCGGCGGGATGTTGGCCGACACCGATGACTGGCAGAAGACCGACTCTTACACCGGCATCCTGGGCCTGACCAACGCACCCCTGGCCTGGTGGAACCACAAGCTGACCCTGTCCTATGGGGGGTCGGAGCGCGACTACAAGGACTCCTCCAGCTTCGACTCCAACCTGACCACCGCCGAGTGGCAGCACAACCTGCTCTACAAGGACATCAATACCCTCACCCTGGGCATCGACTGGGAGCGGGAAGAGGGCAAGACCTCGGGCCCCTTTAACAACCTGCCCGAACAAACCGCCAGCATCCTGGGTCTATATGCCCAGGACCAGCTCAAGGTGCTGGACGGGCTGTATCTGTTGGGCGGCATCAGAAACGACCACCACGACGAGTACGGCAACCAGTTCACCTGGCGGGCCGGGGCCTCCTACACCTATGAGCCCAGCGGCACCATCTTCAAGGGCACCTACGGCACCGGCTTCAAGTCGCCCACCCTGTACCAGCTCTATTCCATCTACGGCAACAAGGACTTGGAGCCCCAAAAGAGCAAGGGCTGGGACCTGGGCGTGGTGCAAAAACTCTGGTCCGAGCGGGTGGTTACCGGCCTGACCTACTTCAACCTCAAGACCGACAACCTGATACTGTGGGACTTTTCCACCTGGAAGTTCGCCAACATCAGTGAAGCCAAAAGCTCCGGTGTGGAATTCTATGTCAAGGCCGAGATCACCAAGTGGCTGCAGGCCGACTTTTCCTGGACCTACACAGACACTGAGAACGGCTCCACCGGCAAGGACCTGCGCTACGTGCCCCGGGACAAGGGTACCCTGGGGGTGCGCATGCCCTTCATGGACAACCGGCTCAACGTGCGCCTCTGGGCCCTGTACGTGGGCGACCGCTACGCGGACGACGCCAACACCCAGGAGGTGGACTCCTACATCACAGTCAACGGCTCGGCCACCTTTCGGGTCAACAAATGGCTGAGCATCTTCGGCAATGTGATCAACCTCTTCGACGAAGACTACGTGGAAATCGTGGGCTACAACACCCTGGGCCTCAGCGGCTTCTTGGGGGTGCGCATAGACCTGCCCTAAAGCATCAAGTCTCGAGCCATTGGGGAGCCCCGTTCGGGGCTCCCCTTTTTGTGGGCTGCCGGCGTGGCGAATTGTCTGTTCATCTGTTATCAATCAGTATCCTTGGTCGCCTGAGGGACTTTTTAGTCGCACCGCGGGAGGAAACGGCCGCCGTGTCTTTGCCTGCACAACCTGAGCAAGACAAACTGGTGCAGTTCGCCGGCGTGGGCTATCGCGCCGGCGGCAAGGACATCCTGCGTGAGGTCTCCTGGAACCTCAACCGGGGCCAGAACTGGGCGGTTTTGGGCGGCAACGGCGCGGGCAAGACCACCTTTTTGCGCCTGGTGCGCGGCGACATCTGGCCCGCGCCGGGCGACCACCACAAACGGCGCTACTTCTTCGGGGGGCGGGCCCAGGCCAGCCCCCTGGGCTTCAAGCAGGCCACGGGCTATGTCTCCTCGGAACTGCTGGACACCTACAAGCGCCGCCAGTGGGACCTAAGCGGCTTCAAGGCGGTGTGCACCGGCCTGTGGGACACCCCGCTGCTCTACCAGCAACCAGTGGACGAGCAGCTTGAGCGGGTGCGCGACACCATGGCCCTGCTGGGCATTGAGGGCCTGGCCGAACAGAGCATCCTGACCATGTCCCAGGGCCAGGCCAAAAAGGTCCTCATCGCCCGGGCCTTGGTTCGGGGTCCGGCCCTGTTGGTGCTGGACGAGCCCTGCAACGGCCTGGACCCGGCCTCGCGCGATTCGCTGCTGGCCACCCTGGAGGCCGTGGCCGCCGGCGGCACCCAACTGCTTTATTCCACCCACCGCCACGAGGAACTGGTGCCCGGCACCAGCCATGCCCTGATCCTGGAAGAGGGAGCGGTGGCCGTGCAGGGACCCCTGCCCGAGGTGCTGGCCAGCCCGGCCGCGGCCTGTTTCGTGCCTCCTAAGCCCCAGGAGCCTGAGCAACCGCCGGCAAACGGCGAAGCCGCTTCCTATGACTACCTGGTGCAGGTGACAGGTGCCGAGGTGAACGTGGAGGGCGAGCCGGTGTTGGCCGAGTTCGACTGGCAGATTTTGCCGGGTGAGCACTGGATGATCCTGGGCGAAAACGGGGCGGGCAAGACCACCCTATTGAAGCTTTTGTACGGCGACTACCGGCCCGGCCTGGGTGGGGCCATCTCCTGGTTCGGGCAAAAGGGCCGCCCCACCATGTGGAGTCTCAGGAGCCGCATCAGCCTGGTTTCGGCTGCCTTGCAGGCCCTGCACTTTAGGCCCCAGAGCGGGCTGGAGGCCGTGGTCTCCGGCCTGTTCGGCAGCATCGGCCTGTCCCGGGAGGTTACACCTGAACAGATGGAGCAGGGCCGTGGGCATCTGGCGGAGATGGGCCTGAGCGAACTGGCCGAACGCGACCTCACCACCCTGTCCTACGGCCAGCTGCGCAAGATCCTCATCGCCCGGGCCACCATCACCCATCCTGAAGTGCTGCTTCTAGACGAGCCCCTGGCCGGCCTGGACGCACCCTCCCGGGCCGGGGTGGCTGAGCTACTCAAAAAGCTGGCCCGCACCGGCGTATGCCTGGTCTGCGTGACCCACCACCCGGGTGAAATGGCCGGCTTCATGACTCATGTGGGGGTCCTGTCCAACGGGAAATTCACCTTTCAAGGCACCCTGGACCAGTATCAGGACCACGGCGGCGGCCTCTAAACCAGCCGGCTCCCTATGCAAGCACTGCATCAATGTAGTAGAAAATTATTGCCTTTGCTGATGTCCCTGTGGATATTCAGTCCATACCCATGAGACTGAATCATTGTGTAGGGCTGTTTTGCAGGACCCGATAGGTTTGCACCGGGTAATGGAAGCCCTTCACTTTGATGGCACCGACTTCCTCACAGGATATCTCCTGGTTCACCAACCCCCAGGTGGCGTGGGAGAGGTAAATCTCGCCGGGCTCGCAGGCCTGCTCCAACCGGGAGGCCAGGTTGGTGCTCAGGCCGATGGCCAGGTACTCCATGAAACCCTCGGAGCCGTAGTTGCCCACGTTGGCCATGCCGGTGTTGATGCCGCACCGGATCTCAAAGGGGAACTGGATGCCGCTCTGCCACCATTTCTCCCTGAGCGCCTTCATACGCTGTTGCATGGCAATGGCCATGCGCACGCAGGCCAGGGCGTCCTCCCGCTCGCCCCTGGAATCGGGCGCCCCGAAGATGGCGAACACCGCGTCGCCGGTGAATTGGGGGATGGTGCCGCCATGGGCCCGTACGATCTTGGCCATCTCCCCCAGATATTCATTGAGCAGCCGGGCCACGTCTTCGGGGTCCGAGGCGTCGGCGAAATCGGTGAAGTTTTTAATGTCCGAGAAAAAGGTGGTCAGTTTGGTCCGCTGGTGGGATAGCTCGGCGCTGAACTCGCCTTGGAAGATCTTGTCAGCGATGTTGGGGTCGATGTATCTGGATATCTGGGCCTGGGCCTGCTCCAGCCGTTGGTTGGCGCCCGCCAGTTCCTGGGTGCGCTGGGCGACTTTGTCCTCCAGCCCTTCCTTGAGATCCTTTATAGTCTCCCACTGCGCATTCAAAAGACCGTAACTCAACAGGACGCACATGTAGATGTTGGCAAACGGGGCCAGGCTGTGTAGTTGCAGCCCCATGGCCGGCAGCACCCCGCCGATGGCCATGAGGATGACGGTCTGGCCCACCAGGGCCAGCATGGTGACGAATCGCAGTTTTTTATTTTGACGGTTGGCCGCGGATTTGATTCCGCGCACCAGGATCATGACCATGAAGAACAGAAAATACAGCCCAAAAAACATCAGGGGGAAGTACAGCGGTCCGTAGGTGTGTTCCCAGCCCGTGCGAGCATAGTACTTGGGCGGGGCGATTATGTAGTCAGTGGAGATTATGGTGAGCCAGGCGGCAACCAGTAGGGCATATATGAACCAGCGCTGGAAATTAACCGGGATGCCCAGCAACTTCTCTTTAAGTCTTTGCGAGCGGCCCGATATATGCAGCACATATTCAATGGCCAGGATGTAGCTGGGGTAGGCCAATATATGGGGCATCTTGTTCCAGAACTCGGCCTGGGCCTGGGTGCTGGCCAGGTGCAGCATGGCCGCCGCCCCGGTGTATAGGGACGCGTTCAGGATAAGGGCGAACAGCAGGCGGTTGCTGTTGTCCTTGGGGTTTTGCCAGATGACCGACAGGGCCATCAGCAAGAGCAGCGCGAAGGTGACTATGCCCGGCAGAGCGTAGGGATTCATGACAATTCATCCGCGCTCAAAGGCGATCCGGCTTTAGAAAATCGGCACTTCATGTCCGCCTGCTCTCACGGCCTAACGGCCAAAACGGGCCCGCATGCGCTGGGAGCGGAACAGGTAGAAGGAGATGCCCACGTACATGATGCACTCGCGCACAAAGGACCCGTAGCGGCCCGGGTTCTGCATGAAGTCAAAGGTCTCCACCGCGCACAGGGTGGCCAGCATGGCGTAGATAACCACCATGGCAAAGGGCGTGTATCTCCACCGGGCAAAGTAGCCCGCCAGGTAAATGGCACCGGAGGAGGTGATCAGCAGCCAGTGCACAAACTGAGTGCCTTTGGGAAAGGTGGGATTCTGCAAGGGCAGGAAAGGAGCGAAGCCGAAAAGGTATTCCAGGAAGCCCAACACGCCCCAGACCAACATGACCAGGGCGCCCAGCAGCAGCAAGTAAGAAAATATCAGCGACAGGTATTTCATGACCGTCCCTCACCGCTCCTATTGGCGCATGGTCTCCCGGGCCCGTTGGGGGGTCTGGCCGGTCCACTGCTGAAAGGCCCGGAAGAATGAACTGGGGTCTTCATAGCCCAACAAAAAGGATATCTCGGCCCCGGACATGGTGGAATTGCCCAGGTAGTGCTTGGCCAAGTCCTCCCGGGTTTGGTTCAACACGCCCTGGAAACTGCCGCCCTCCTGGCTGAGGCGTCGCTGCAGGGTGCGGGAGCTGATGCCCAGTTTGCGCGAGACCGCGCCCACCGAGGACTCGCCGCTGGGCAGCATTTCCAGGAGGGTGGCCCGCACCCGCTCCAGCGTGGAGGCTTGTTCATCCAACTCAGACAGACGCTGGCGCAAGGAGGGCTCGAAGAACTGCCACATGCCCTCGTTGGCGGTGAGGAATGGCCGGGCCGCGTCCCGGGCGGAAAAGGTGATGGAATGGGTTTCGTCCCGCCGCACCGGCACCCCGAAATAATCCGTGTATGGGGGGGCTGACAAAGACGGCTGTGGCGCGGAAAGGCTCAGGGGTTTGATCTCTTCCCGCGTGGCCAGGCGGGCCAGTTGCACAAAGAAGACCAACTCCATGGCCGACAAGGAGGCGGGCGGGTTTTGGGTGGCGTCCAGCCACCTGATCTCCAGGATGGTGGAACGGTCGCTGACTGAGACCTGCAGGGCCATGGGACAGATCAGCCGTTTGTAGCGCGACAGGCGGGCCAGGGCGATGTTGAGGTTGGGGCTGCACAGAGCCGCGAACACTGGCGGACTGAAGGCCTCGGCCGTAATGGCGCTTCCTATCTGCAGAGGCAGGAAGGGGTCCTTGGCCTCTTGTTCAAAGGCGCGCCACAGGGCGAAGTACTCATGGGTGGTTATAAAGGCCCCGTCGCGGGAAAACAGATCTTCGGGCAGCCCGGCCCGGCGGCAGATGTTGCTCCCGTTCAGGCCCAGGTCCCGCAGGATTATGCGCCAGCCAGGGGCGATCTGAAAGTTCTTGGCGGTTTGCATTTTTCCCATACCGTAGTGGCTGTCAGTTTGCCAATTGTTACCTTGTTCTACTTCAGTCTAAGCGGTAACCCGCGCCATCACAATGTCTTATCGCGCCAAAAATCAGACAGAATGCGCCACCTGAACCCGGGTCAGCGAAAAAAATGAGCCCCGGCCGGGGCCGGGGCTCAAGAGGAGATAAGGTTAGCCTTTTTTCAGCTTACCAGTGTCAAAGGGCAGTTCTCTGAGGCGCACCCCGCAGGCGTCGAATATGGCGTTGGCCACCGCCGGGGCCACGGTGGGGATGGGAAGCTCGCCCACCCCGCCCACCTTGTGGCGGCTCTTGGCGATATGCACCTCGATCTCGGGCACCTCGGCCATGCTGAGCAGGGGATAATCGTCGTAGTTGGCGGTCTGCACACCGCCGCCGGCGAACTCCACCCGCTCCTTGAAGGCGGCGCTCAAGGCCATGATCGCCCCGCCCTGCATCTGGGTCTTGACCGCGTCGGGGAACACGGCAATGCCGCAGTCGATAACGCAGACCAGCTTGTGCACCTTCACCGTGCCGCTCTTGGGGTCCACCGAGACCTCGGCAACGTGTCCGGCGCTGGAGCCGAAGCAGGAGCGCACGGCCAGGCCGCGGCCGCGGCCCGCTGGCACCGGGCTGCCCCAGTTGGCCTTCTGGGCCAGAAACTCCAGGGTGTCCCGGGCGCGGGAGCCTTTTTTCAAGAGATTCAGGCGGAACTCCAGGGGGTCCTTGCCCGCGGCGGCGGCCAACTCGTCCAGGAAGCACTCCACCACAAAAGGATTGAAGGAGTTGCCCACGCTGCGCCAAAAGCCCACCGGGATGGGCAGCTTGACCATCATGAACTCCACCAGGCGGTTGGGCAGGACATAGTCCATGTTGTCCACGCCCTCCACCGAGGTGTGGTCCACGCCCTTTTTCACCGCTTGAGGCATCAGACGGCTCATGATGGAGGGGGTGGCGATCTTGTGCACCCAGGAGACCAAGTTTCCCTTGGCGTCCAGCCCGCCCTCCACCGAGCAGGCGGCGCCGGGACGGTAGAAGTCGTTTTTGAAGTCATCCTCCCGGGCCCAGACCACCTTGACCGGGCGCTTGGTGATCTTGGACAAAAGCACCGCCTCCACCACCACGTCGAACTCCACCCGCCGGCCGAAGCCGCCGCCCGCGTAGAGGGTCATTACCTCGATCTTGTCCATGGGCAGCTTGGTGACCTTGGCGCCGGCCATCTGGGCGGGAGTCTGGCCCTGGGTGGGCGCCCAGATGCGGCAGCGGTCCTTTTCCACCAGGGCGGTGCAGTTCATGGGCTCCAGGGTGGCGTGGGCCAGATAGGGGAATTTGTAGGCGGCTTTGAGCTTTTTGGCCGCCTTGCCCAGGGCGGCCGGGGCGTCGCCGGTTTTGTGGGCCACCACCCCGGGCTTGGCCAGATAATCCTGATACCACTTGTCCAGGTTGGCGTTGTCCAGCTCCGGCAGGGTCCCCGGGGACCACTTAATATCCAGGGCCTCGCGGCCGGCCATGGCGGCCCAGGTGTCGGTGGCGCAGACCGCCACCTTGTCGCCCAGGGGAATTACGGCCACCACGCCCTTTACGGCCTTGGCGGCGTCGGCGTTAAAGGACTTGGGCTTGGCGCCATAGGCCGGCGGCCGGGCCAGGGTGGCCAGCAACATGCCCGGCAGCTTGAAGTCGTATCCGAACACGGTGCTGCCCGCCACCTTGCCCGGGATATCCAGACGGTCCCGCTTGGTACCGATGATGGTGTAGTCCCTGGCCGGCTTGGGTCTGGGCTTGTTGGGCACGGGCAGGGTGGCCGCCTTGGCAGCCAACTGGCCGAAGCTCAGGCTCTTGCCGCCCTTGCCAGTCACCTTGCCGTTCTCAGCCCTGCACTCTGAGGGCTTCACCCCCCATTTTTGGGCGGCCGCCTGAATCAGCATTTCCCGGGCCGCCGCCCCTACCTGACGGAAGAGGTCCCAGCGGTGGCGGATGCTGGTGCTGCCGCCGGTGAACTGCATCTTATAAAGCGGGTCCAAAAAGGCCTTGCCCGCCGGGGCCATCTTCACCTGGACCCGGTCCCAGTCCGCCCCCACCTCATCGGCCAGGATCATGGCGATGCCGGTGTGGGTGCCCTGGCCCAGCTCGGTCTGGCCCACCCAGACGGTAAAGGTGTCATCCGGGGCGATCTCTATGAAGGCGTGGGGCCTGAAGTCCTGGTCCGCAGCCAGGCTTTGGGATACGTTGAGCAATTGAACGCCGGCCGGGGTGGCGGTCATGGCCAGGACCAGGCCGGCGCCTTTTAAAAACCCGCGCCGGGTGATTTGCTTTTTCATGACGCCCCTCCCGAGCCCTTCATCTTGCCGGCGGCCAGCTCCATGGCGCTAAGCACTCTGGGATGGGTGCCGCAGCGGCAGATCACGTCATCCATGGCCTGGGCCATGTCACCTTTGGAGGCGCCCGGCTGGCTGGTGAGCACATCCACTGCCTGCAGGATCATGCCCGGCTGGCAATAGCCGCACTGGGGCACCTGTTCGGAGATCCAGGCCTGCTTGACGGGATGGTCGGCGGGCAGGCCCTCGATGGTGACGATCTCCTGGCCCTGGACGCTGTCAGCGGTGATGGTGCAAGACCTCTCCGCCTTGCCGTCGATCAGCACGGTGCAGGTGCCGCATTCGCCGATGCCGCAGCCGTACTTGACCCCGGTGAAGCCCAACTGGTCCCTGAGCACCCACAACAGCGGGGTCTCTTTGGAGGCGTCCACTTTGTGCGTCTTTCCATTCACTTTAAGTGTAAGCATTTGATCTCCCTAATGAATGGTTGTCTATCTGTCTCCGGCCAGGTTCCTGGCAGGGCACAGGTGTGGAAATAGGGGTTTGCCCGCACCGCTGAAATCCATCCGCCCAGCAAGCACTCTGGCGCAGTGTACAAACCCCATATTGCATTACGCGCCAAGCAATGGCACTAGCCAATCGCGCCAATGGTATTGCCGATTGAGCCACTTGGGGTGTTCGCCGCAGACAAGGCCCACATCAATGGCAGCGAGGGATTTTGGGGATTTGCCAAAACCCGCCTGGTCAAGTACCGGGCGATGCATCCTCATTCCTTTTCCCTGCATCTTAAAGAGTGCGAATTTAGGTTCAACTAGAGGGATCACGACATATACAGGCTGCTGCTCAAAATCTTCAGAGATCAGGCCCTGAAGTTGTCATGACCCTTAGCAAAATATTGCGAAAACTCCCGAGACGTTGCAGAAGCCGCTGGCAACTGTTTATGCTGACTTTTTGATAACTACCTATACTTTGCCTTTACTAACCCCCGGCCCGCTCTCATAATTTTTAGATAGCCACACAATCTTTGCGCCGGAGGTCTGACATGGGCAAGGCTCTCAAAATCATCGGCATCTGCTTGGGCGTACTCGTGCTGTTCCTGGTCTTGGCCCTGGCGGTGGGTCCTTATGTGATCCCCTGGGGCTCAATCGTCACCGGCGCCATAGAGGACGCCACCGGCCGCAAGGCCAGCGTGGAAGAGGTGTCCGTAAGCCTGATCGGCGGCCTGGAGGTGAATATCAAGGGCCTGGTGGTCCAAGACCTGCCCGCCTACGGCAAGCGGCCTCTGGTCAAGCTGGACAGCCTGCACAGCCAACTCAGCCTGACCCCGCTGTTGGCCTCCAAGATGGTGGTGGAGACCACCCTGGTCAAGGGGCTGGAGGTCTCTCTGGTCAAAAACAAGCAGGGCCGCCTCAACTGGCGGGATATGCCCTCCCGCCCCGGCGAAAAGGTGGAGGTGGACGCCGGGGAGCCGGACTTCATGGACGACGGCGCCCTGATCGTGTCCTCGGCCCGGGTGGAGGGCTCCAAGTTTTTCCTCAACAATCTGGCCACCGGGCAAAGCGCGGTGCTGCCCCTGAACCAGATGGATTTGCAGAGCGATTTGTCCACCGGCGGGGCCTCGGGCAACATGACCCTGGACCTGCCCGGCTTCAAGCTCAGCGCCTCCGGCTCCAGCCAGGGCTATGACGAGGACTTAAAGGTCAAGGACCTCAAGGTGGACCTGGCGCTCAATCTGGAGCCCTTGGCCCAGGTGCTGTCCGTGCTGCGGCCGGGGCTGGAGGCCTCGGGCGACCTGGGCTTCAAGCTCCGCGCCCAAGGCCCCCTGAACGCGGTGAAGATTCAGGCTTCGGGCCTGGCCCAGGCCCTCAAGCTCAAGGGGCCGGCCACCAAAGGCAAAGAGTTCCGTTTGCCCCGGGCCCAACTGGCGGCTGAAATGACCCTGGACTGGCCGGGCAAGCTGGCTGACATCAAGCTGATGAAGTTCACCTCCAAGGCCGCGGGCCTCAGCTATCGTTTGCAGGGGCGTCTGGGCTGGGAAGAGTCCCTGGGCAAGAGCGACGCCATCTATCACCAAGAGGCTGACCTGCATAAGCTGTTGACCGTGCTGGCGCCTTTGTTGCCAATGCCGGTCAAGGCCCAGGGCGTGGGCAGCAAGGACATCCGCTTCAAGGGCATCGGCAAGGGCGCCATGGAGATTGTGGGCAAGAGCCGGGCCCTGGGGGTGGTGATCAGCACCCCGGCTCTACCGGAGCCTTACCGCGAGCCCAAGTTCGTGGCTGACTACCGTATCCTGATCAAGGACGAGGGCAAAGAGATAGAGCTGACCCGTATGAACATCTCCTCCCGGGCGGCGCGCCTGGGGATGACCGGCAAGATGAAGGCCGATGATGACCAGATCGAGGCCAAGCTGGATATCAAGGGCGACTATCTGAACCTCAACCGCCTGCCTATGATGCAGGCCCGCCAGGCCAAGAAAAACCTGGCCAAGCCCGGCGCCAAGGCTGGCGGCGAACCGGCCGCGGCAGCCAAAACGGCCAAGCCGGCTCCCACCGGCAAGGCGGCAGAAGATCCGGCGGCCGGGATCAGAAAGGCCCTGGCCGGCAAGGAACTGGAGGCTGAGGTCAATTTGGGCAAGCTGATCTTCAAGTCCTACAACATAAAGAATCTCAAAGCCAAGCTGGAGGTCAAGGACCAGAAGATCGAACTGGATGAAGTCTCCGCCCAGGTGCTGGGCGGCAAGCTGGACCTGGAGGCGGCGATGGACTTCGCCCAGGCCCAGCCAGCAAGCCAGTTTGAAATCAAGGCCGATGACCTCCGGGTGGAGCCCAATTTCTTCCGCACCCTGCAGGATGACTTCCCCTTGTTCGCCTTGCCCGTGGGCAGCCTTAGCGGAGTGTTCGATCTGGACACCGAGATGAAGGGCCAGGGGCTGAGCCCCGAAGAGCTGCTGGCCAGCCTCAAGGGCAAGGGCGAGCTCGAGGCGCAGGACACGGTGACCGTGGGCCTGGATTTCCTGGACAACCTGCCCGGCGGCGGCGCGCTTTGGGGCCAGGTGCTGGGCCGCATCCCCCGCCGCTTCGCCAAGATGGAGGGCAAGTACACCATGGGCGGCGGCCGGGTGAATTATGACCTGTTGTTGAAGGCGGGCAACGACGAGGTGAACATGGAGATCGCGGGCAGCACCGGCCTTTTAGACGGCAGCGTGGACGCCCAGATCAAGGTCTCCGGCGATGCCTTGGGCCGGGACTTCAAACGCTTCTTGGGCCCGGACGGCACCTTCCCCATCATGCTGAGCGGCACCCTGCACAAACCCCAGCCCAAGGTGGACCTCCCGGCCGGCGGCCTGGCTCCGGCCCAGAACCTGTTGCAGCAGTTGTTCAAACGGGATTAGGAGGGACGGAAATCACAAACCCTGGGCCTTGAGCATGACTTTCAGGGTGCGGGCCATGATAGCCAGGTCGTATTTCAGGACCGCCCAGCCCGATTCGGTGCGGAGCACCTCGGCGTAGACCCGGTCCAGCATATACTGGTCGCCCCGGCTTAGGCCGTGGCCTTTGTAGGACTGGTACAGGCCGGTGATGCCGGTTCTGAGCACCTTCCAGTTGATCACCCCCCGCTCCAGGGCCTCTTCGTAGACCTCCAGGTTGATGGGGCGGGGACCCACCACCGAGATGTCGCCCACGAAGATGTTGAGCATCTGGGGCAGTTCGTCCAAGTAGATCTTTTGCAGGATGCTCCCCACCTTGGTCATGGACACGCCGTCCCACTCCAAATCCTTGGTGTGGATGAAGGTGCCGGCCTCTTGCAGGCGTTGGATCACCTCGGGCTTGAAAATGTGGAACTTCATGAAATGGAACTGCTTACCCTGGGACATGCGCGGTTCGTAATAGAACAGCGGTGCTGTGGCCTGGCCCCGGAACACATGCTCGATGAAGATGGCCAGCATGGTGACTAGAAAGATGGGCGAGGTGGCCAACAGCACCAGGCTGGAAAAGGCGATGTCAAAAGAGCGCTTGAGAAACGGGGTCTTTATGGGCTCATCGGGCAGGGGAGGCAGCCTTGCGGCCTGGTCCTCCAAGGCCTGAATTTCGGGAGTTCTCTCCAGGGTGCTGCCTTTTTCCAT
>JANQFN010000530.1 GCA_028277825.1 Desulfarculaceae bacterium | reverse complement strand
CGGCAAACACGCTGCGCAAACGCAAAAACACCTGTCCGGCCACGGTTTCGCCGAAAAACCAGTCGGTCAGGCGGCCGCTAGCAGTCTGGCCGCCGGGCTGGGCGGTTATGGCCTCCTGGTAATAGGCTTTGAGGTCTTCGCTGACCAGTTTGAGAAGCCAGGGCAGCTCCAACTCGGGCCGGGGGTTGGCCGGGGCCTCGCCTTCCAAAAAGCCGGCCAAAAAGGCCGCCGCCTCCTTGGGCAAAAGGCCGCTGGCCCCGTAGGTGCTGCGGCCCCGCTTTTGCTTGGCCGCCTCATACCAGGTGGACATCTGGGCCACCTCGCGCTCAAAGGCCTGCCACAGCTTGGCCGCGTCGCTCAGGTCATCATCCGCCGGGGGCAGGGAGATGGGGCAGGCCCAGGCCGCGGGTTGGCAGGGGTCTTCCGGCGCCTCCACCGGAAAGTCCACCAGCACCGGGCCCGAGGGCGCCTCGAACAGCTTAAGAGCGGCCAAGATCACCTGGCGCTGAAACTTGGGATTGTCCGGCGCACCCAGGGGACGGCCCAACTCAAAGGGCACCCACAGGGCGCGCGGCGGCTTGATGGTTTCGCTGTGCAGACGGATCAGGCTGATCTGGCTGGTGGGGAGGCCCTCGCGCTCCAGATAGTGGCCCAGCGCGCCCACGGCGCGCGTGCAGTTGGGTCACACTGGCACCAAGAGCACCGCGTCCACCTGGTCGTTCTTCAACAGCCCGGCCAGTTCGGCGGCGGCCTCCTCCATGTGCACCGGGTCGGTGGCCCCCATGAAGGAGTAGTGAAAAGCGGCCAGGGAGCCGATGACACCCTCATCGGCCAGCTCGCGCATGCGGTCCAGGGGGAAGACCACGTTCCAGTCCTGCTGAAAGCCGCTGCGGTCAAAGTTGGTGGAGATGTGGCTCATCACCAAATCGGCGGCTGATACATCGCCCGGGATCACCCGGTACTCGCCGGAAAAGCCGGTGAAGGGCGCGTCGTGCGCATGGTGCAGCCCGGCGGTGGAGATCAGCGCCACCCTGCGTTGGTCCAAAGGCGGTCCCTCGGCCCAGGGATTGACCGCAAAGGTGGGGCAGGGCAGCTTGGCCAAATGGGACTTCATGGGTTCGGGCATGTTCTCCAGGCGGGCCATGATCTC
>JANQFN010000527.1 GCA_028277825.1 Desulfarculaceae bacterium | reverse complement strand
CTTAGAGCGGTCTTTGGCCCCGGTGATTCTGACTTTAAACCGATCGGTCATGCCCGGCCCCAAGGTGGTTCCCCGGGGGTGCAGGCGCAACGAAACCTTGCGTTTGGGTTTGGGGCTGGCTTTGGGCTTGGCCCCGGTCCTGATCGTGACCGTGGCCGCCGCGCTCTTGCCCGAGGCCGCATGGGTGGCGCTCACCTTAAAGGTGCCCGGCCGGTTACCGGCCCGGTAATTACCCTTTTGGTCGATCTTGCCGCCGGTGGCCTGCCATTTGACTTTGGCGCGCACCTGGCGGGTGCGGCCTTTTACCTTGGCATAGGCCCGGACCGAGAACCTTTTGGTTTTACCGGCATGGACCACGGTCTTGGCCGGGTTGACCTTAAGCCGGGTAAGCACCTGCGGTTTGGGCGGGGGCGCCGGCTTGGGCTTGGCGGCCTTGACGGTCACCTGGGCCGAGCCGCTCACCTTGCTTTTGGGGTCCCGCGCGGTGATGGTGAATGTGCCCGGCGCGCTGGCGATGAACTTGCCGTTCTGGCCGATCTTGGCCTCGCCGCTCACCTGCCAGACGAACTTGACGCCCTTCAGTTTGCTTTTGTAGCGGTTGTAGGCCCTGGCCTTGAATCGGATGCTCCGGCCCACCTTCACGGTCTTTGCAGAGGGGCTCACCACCACGCGGGCCGGGGGCAGGCCCTGGTCCACGATCCGCACGGTGGCGATGGCGCGCAGGTCGTTATGCCTGACCATCACTTTGAAAGTGCCCAGCAGGTCGCCCGCCTGGAAGCTGCCCACCCCGTCCACGCCGCCGCCGGTGGCGCTCCAGTACAGGCCCCCTGGAGTGAACTCCACCCGCTGGTCGGTTTTGGCCACCGCGGTGAAACGCACCACCTGCCCGGGCACCATGGTCACCGTACGGGGCAGAATCTCCAAACGGGTGATCTTTTGGGCTTGGGCCGTGGGTGGGGCGAAGGTGGCTATTCCGATGAGCAAGACCAGAACCGGGCCCAAAAAATGACGCACTGCTTTCATGGCGGACATCTCTCTACCAGGTCAAAAAAAGCCTTCCTATTTTAAGGAACAGTTACCCAGGGGAGCAATGGATTTGATTGTCATTACAGGTAAGCGGGTTCCGAAATCACCGTTCCCGGGCGATGCGCCCCAGGTTGCCGGCCGGGCGGGCAGGCGTCTGAGCCATGCCGGTTGAAGCCCCACCTGAAGCCAAGTCAACCCGGTTTGAGGGATGTTCGCTCCGGACCGGAAGCTAGTGGCGGTGGTGAGTCAGGCGCCAGGCCACCAGCACCAGCACCAGGCCTGCGAAAACCACCATTACCGAAAGGATAAAGTACTCCCAAAGAAAGTCGGACCAAAAATTTCCCAGGGCCCAGAAGAACATCACAAAGGCCCCGATTATCATGCAAAGTCCTAATATGAATAAAGAAATGGGAAAAACCATGGTAGTCAACATGATGCTAATACTCCGAAGACCATTTTGGATGAAAATAATATGGGGACGATTTTGTCAAAGTCAACCGCCGCCCTGGCTGGGCACAACTTTCCCGCTTCATCTCAACAGGCTTCTGGCGGCCGGAGGACGTAGGTCGGCTTGGTTTTGGGTGGGAATGTGGGCTACATCCGCTCGCAGGCCGGGCAGACAACAGCGGGGCTAATCAGTCCAGAGTTGGTGCTCATGCTTCAAGCAAAACAGCCACCTGAATGCATGCCACCAGTCTGTCGCCGTCCCGCAAGGGCGCCACCCGGGCGAAGAGGTCCTTTTCTCCCCGGGTGACCCGGAAGTTGTAGGGCTCGGTGCGGCCGGCCTGGAATTGATCCAGGATGTCCTGGAACATCTCCCGGGTTTCGGCCTTTTGGTGGCAGACTTGGATGTCCCGGCCCAAATACTCGGGCTTGCGGTCCAGAATCTCGCCGGCCCGCTCATTAAAGTAGAGCATGATGCCCTGGGCGTCGAATACGGTGACCGCCGCCGGCAGGGTCTCCACCATCAAGGGCGCTAACTGGTTCAGATCAAATCCTGGGACTGCCGGGGGTGACATGACACTTACTCCGTTTGCGGTTGTTCCGGGCAAAAAGCGGACGTTTCTTTCGCCCGCCGTCTTATGGCTCCAGGCTCTGCCGGTAATAGTGCTCGGCCAAATACGAGCTTCGCACAAAGGGCTCTGAGGCCACGGCGGCAAAGCCCATCTGCCGGGCAAGTCGTCCGTAGTCTGTAAATACTTCGGGGGTTACGTATTCTATGACCGGGTGATGCCCGGCCGAAGGGCGCAGGTACTGGCCCAAGGTGATGAGCGAACAGCCCGCCTCCCGCAAGTCGGTCAAGACCCGCTCCACTTCCCTGGGCTCCTCGCCCAGGCCCAACATGATGCCCGACTTGACCGCGGCCCCACCTTGGTCCGCTGCGCGGACCAACAAGTCCAAAGAGCGCTGGTAGTCCGCCTGCGGCCGCACCTCGGAGTAGAGCCGGGGCACCGTCTCCAGGTTGTGGGCCAGCACCTCCGGCTCCGCGGCCAACACCGTGTCCAGGGCCGGGGCCGATCCCTGAAAATCGGGCACCAAAAGCTCCACCCCTACCCCGAGATTGATTTGCTTGACGGCCCGGGTAACCTCCGCGAAATGGCCGGCGCCACCGTCGGGCAGGTCGTCGCGGGTCACCGAGGTGATCACCACGAACTTCAGGCCCAGCGCGGCCACCTCTTGGGCCACGCGCTCCGGCTCGCCCGGGTCCAGCGGTGCGGGGCGCCCGGAGGCAACCGCGCAAAAAGAACAGTTGCGTGTGCAGGTGTTGCCCATCACCAGCAGGGTGGCCACGCCCTGGGAAAAGCACTCTCCCCGGTTGGGGCACATCCCCTCTTCGCAGATGGTGTGCAGTTGCCGCTGCCGGAGGCCCTGTTCCACCTGGGCCAGGGTTCCGCCGCTGGGCAGGCGTTTTTTCAGCCAGGGCGGTTTGGGCAGGTGATCAGCGGGCATGGCGGGGGGCTCCTTGGTTTAGAGGTCGTCGGGCTTGGCAAAACCCAGGCGGGTGAAGTAGCGCTCCGGGATCAGAGCCGGCTCCTTGTAGAAATGCCACTGGCAAGGGGCGTTGTGGTCCGGGTTGTATTCCGTGACCCACAGGGGCCAGCCGCCCCACTCAATGGGCAATATCTCGTTGATGGCGCAGTGGACGCAGTAGTAGGGCACCCCCTTTTGTCCCCAGCACCAGTCATGGGCCTCTTGAGTCACCCCGAAATTGTAGGGCGGGCCCAGGCGGGAAGGGGTGCCGTCCACGGGATCGCCGCGGCGCATGCGCCCCCCGGAGCCGCAGGGGTCCATGACGATGCTTATGCGCTGGGCATCCTCCACGATCTCCAGTTCGCCGTCCTGTCGGGGTCCGCAGCGGTGGGCGCGCATGATCTCGGCGGTTAAATAAACCCGGTCTGCCACACCCAGGGCCATGAAGCCCTTCCAGGTGCGTTTCATCATCCAGGTCTCCTGGGTGGCCCGGCATAGCTCATACACCGCCTGATCACCCTGGGCCGCGCCCACCTTGGAAAAGATGTCCCAGATCCAGTCACAGAACAGATCATGCAGGGCTTTGCCCTCGGGGATCATGTAGCGGGCCAGGTCCTTGGCCCGCTCCAGTTCGCCGGCCTCGATGGCGCGCGCCACCTGCTCCTGGGTGGGCTCGCCCAGCTGGGGCCAGTCGTCGCTGCGCACCGCCCGCCCCAGCAGCTTGTGTTGCATGAGACTGAACATAACCTCGGCCTTATTTCCCGGGTCTTACTTCCCAGGTCTCCATTATATCGGCCTTCATCTCGTTTTTCTTTATCTTGCCGATGGAGGTCTTGGGGAAATCCTGGCTCATCACCTTGACGAAGGAGGGCACCTTGAACTTGGCCATGCGTCCCCGGCAGAACTGGATGATCTCCTCTTCGCTTGCGCTCTGGCCCTGCCAACAGCGCACCACCGCCAGAACCGCCTCGTCGCGGATGGGATCGGGCACCGCCAGCACGGTGCATTCTTCGATAGCGGGATGCTCGGCCAGGACCCGCTCCACCTCGGCGGCGGAGATGTTCTCGCCGCCGCGCTGGATCACGTCCTTTTTGCGGTCGATGAAGTAGACGTAACCCTCCTCATCGATGCGGCCGTAGTCGCCGGAGAAAAACCAGCCACCATCCAGGTCCTTGGCCGTGGCCTCGGGGTTGTTGTAATACTCCTTGAATAGGCTGATGCCCGGCTCGCCCTTGATGGCGATCTCGCCCACCTCGCCCACCGGGACGTCATTACGGGCGTCGTCCACAATCTTGACCTCCATGCCGAAGTTAGGCATGCCCACCGAACCCCGGCGATGTTCGCCCCAGATGGGCATCACCGTGCAGGGGGCCAGGGTCTCGGTGAGGCCGTAGAGGTCCAACAGCGTGGTGTTGAAGCGGCGCTCGAAGGTGTCCCATTCCTCGTCGCTGATGGCGATGGCATAGGCCATGCGCCACATCTTCAACTCGCCGTCCAGGGGGCTCTCCGGCTGGGCCAGGATCATGCGCAGAGTGGCCGCCACCAAAGAGCACATGGTGGTCTGGTATTTCATGGCCAGGGAAGTGAAGGCCGAGGCCGAAAAGCGCTCACAGATGACGATGGAGGCCCCGGCGGTGAGGCAGGGGTACCAGGTGATGCACTGGGCGTTGACGTGGAACAGGGGCAGCACCAAGAGATAGCGGTCGTCGGGGCGCACCGCGAAGCTGCGGGCCA
>JANQFN010000526.1 GCA_028277825.1 Desulfarculaceae bacterium | reverse complement strand
GGGCCAGACCATCTCCCAGCCCTACATCGTGGCCTACATGTGCCAGGCCCTGCAGATAAAACCGGGCCAAAAGGTGCTGGAGATCGGTACCGGATCAGGCTACCAAGCCGCGGTGCTGGCCGCCATGGGGGTGCGAGTTTATTCCATCGAGATCATCAAGGCCCTGAGCCAGCGGGCGGCCAAGGATTTAGAGCGCATTGGCTACGGCTCGGTCAAGCTCAAGGTGGGCGACGGCTACAAGGGCTGGCCCACCCACGCCCCCTTTGACGCCATCATCGTCACCGCCGGGGCCCCGGAGATTCCGCCGCCCCTGATCCAGCAGCTCAAACCCGGAGGACGCATGGTGATTCCAGTCAAATCCGGCCCCTTTGGCGAGGAACTGATGGTGGTGACCAAAGACGCGCAGGGCAAGGTGAAGAGCCAAGGCGTAATGGCGGTGCGTTTCGTGCCTTTGGTGCGAGAAAAGGAATAGGCCAAAATCAAAGAGGTGCAGCATGCAGATTTACTTGATGCAGCACGGACCCAACCTGCCCAAGGATCAGGACCCGGAGGAGGGCCTCAGCCCGCAGGGACAAAAGGTGGTGGGGGCCAGCGCGGCGGCCCTGGCCCGGCTGCAGGTCAAGCCCGGCCTGATCCTGGCCAGCCCCAAGAAGCGCTCCCAGCAGACCGCCCTGATCGTGGCCCGGGCCCTGGGCTGTGATCCCGAGGCCACCCTGGTGAGCGACAAGGTCAAGGCCATGGCCCCGCCGGAGGACACCCTGGCCCTGTTGGCCGAGCACCAGGACCAGGGCAGCCTGCTGGTGGCCGGGCATATGCCCAACCTGGCCCTGGTGGTGGGCAGTCTTTTGGCCCCTTGTGGCCAGGCCGCAGTGGAGTTTCAGCAGGGCGGGGTCTGCCGCATAGACGCTGACAAGCTGCCCGGCAGCGAAGGCCGCCTGGTCTGGTATCTGCCGCCCCCTGTAATCAAGGCCCTGGCTTCGTGAGCGTCCGGGTAAGGCCCCTGAAGGAAGATGATCTGGAGCAGGCCCGCTTTATCATGCGGCTGGCCTTTGGCACTGCCCTGGGCGCGGAGGAGCCCGAGAAGTTCGGTGGTGACATGGATTTCGTGGGCACTCGCTATATGGCCAACCCGGCCGGCGCCCTGGCCGTGGAGAAGGATGGCCAATTGGTGGGCAGCAACTTCGCCTATCACTGGGGCAACCTGGGCCTGTTCGGTCCTCTGAGCATACACCCTGATTACTGGGGCCGGGGCCTGGCCCGGGCGCTCCTGAACCCCACCATGGGACTCCTGGATGCTTGGGGTGTTAGGCACGTGGGCATCTACACCGAGGCCTCAAGCCCCAAGCATCTGGCCCTGTACCAGGCCCACGGCCTATGGCCCCGTTTCCTGACTGTCATCATGAACCAGCCCGCAATGGAGGCGGGTGAACCAGTAGATGGCTCCCGTTTTTCACGGCTATCTCCAGGGCAACAAGAGGCTGCCCTGGCTGACTGCCGAGAGCTGACCGATGCCGTGTATCCCGGCCTGGACCTCAGCAATGAGATCAACCTGGTGGCCGGGCGCGGCCTGGGCGACTGCCTGCTGCTTTGGGAGGGGGATGATTTGGCCGCCTTTGCGGTCTGCCACTTTGGCCCGGGCAGCGAGGGCGGCAGCCAGACCTGCTACCTAAAGTTCGGCGCGGCCCGGCCAGGGCCTGGGGCAGGGGAGCGATTCAGCCGGCTGCTGGCCGACGGCCTGGCCCTGGCTGGCGCGCTGGGCGCGCCCAGCCTCATGGCCGGGGTGAACCTTGCCCGTCACCAGGCCTACCAGGCCATGCTGGCGGCCGGGTTTGTTTGCGAACGGGTGGGCGTGGCCATGCAACGGCCCAATGAGCCGGCCTATAATATTGAAGACGCCTTTGTGATGGATGACTGGCGCTGAAGGAAGGCAAGCCGTGAAAAAACTCAAAGCACGCGAAAGCACCCTATCGCTGCCCAGCGAAGAGGCCACGCCCGAGGGCGTCTGGCTCAACCGGCGGCGCTTCATCAAGGCCGCCGGCCTGGCAGGGTTGGGCATGTCACCCTGGCTCAAGACCGCTCAGGCCGTGGCTGCCCAGGAAACCCCAACCGACACTCTCAAGGGCCTGGCTCCCCTGCAGAGCCAGCTGGATGAGGGCTTCACCCTGGACCGTCCCCTCACCGCCCGGGGCCAGACCGCACGCTACAACAATTTCTACGAGTTCACCACCGGCAAGGCGGTCTGGAAACACGTGGGTCGTTTCAAAACCAAGCCCTGGCGTCTCAGGATCGACGGCCTGGTCAAAAAGCCGCTCACCATCTTGGTGTCGGATTTGATCAAAGAGCAGGAACTGGAGGAGCGGCTCTACCGCTTCCGTTGCGTGGAGGCCTGGGCCATGGCCGTGCCCTGGATCGGCTTTCCCCTCAGCCAACTCCTGGAAGCGGCCCAGCCCTTGCCCGAAGCACGCTACGTGCGCTTTTTGTCGTTCCTCAACCGGGAGCAGGCCTCGGGGCAGAACGCGGCTAACACCTATAGCATGTGGCCCTACTTCGAGGGGCTCACCTTGCCCGAGGCCATGAATCCCCTGTCCTTCCTGGCGGTGGGCATGTACGGCCATGAGCTGCCCAAGCAGTCCGGAGCGCCCCTGCGCCTGATCCTGCCCTGGAAATACGGCTACAAGGGGGCCAAGTCCCTCACCAGGATTGAGCTGGTGGCCAACCAGCCGCCCACTTTTTGGAACACCCTGATCCCCCATGAGTACGGGTTTTTCTCCAACGTGAACCCGCACAAGCCCCACCCGCGCTGGTCCCAGGCCACGGAACGCATGCTGGGCACCGGCCTGCGCCGGCCCACCTTGATCTACAACGGCTACGGCGGGTACGTGAAGCACCTGTACCAGGGCATGAAGGAAAGCGACCCCCGTTTCGGCTTCGGCCCCAAGAAATAGGCGCTTCGATCCAGGAAACCTTTCAGGGCTTGACGATGACGTAATACAGCATGCCCAGCACACGGCCCTTGTTGGTCACCGGCACGGTGTGGAAGATACCGGTTCCCCCCTCCAGCATGGGTTGCTCAAAGGTCTGGGCTTCGTCTGATTTGAGGGCCTTGAGAAAGGCCCGGCTGGTGGGACCGGGGTGCCTGTTGAAATTATAATCCTGCAAACTGGAGGCCGGCGGATAACCCAGGCGGTTGACGCCTTTGGCGTCCACCCACTGCACCGAGTACAGGCCGGGGTAGTCGAAATAAAACTCCCGCAGCCGGGCGCGGACCGCCAAGGCGTTGTCTTGCAGGCAGGCGGCGATGATTTGGGTGTCCACCGACAAGTCGCTGATGGCCGAATCATACTGCAGTAGGCGCACCCGGCTGTCATCGCGGCGCCGCCAGCCCGAGTGCATGGCCGTGAGGTCGATGTAGACCAGGCGCCAATAGGTGCCGAACAGCCCCACGCTGGTCCAGATGCAGCGCTTGTCCACCGGGCGCTGCATGTTTTTGCCCAGGAACTTGTAGAAGCCCAGACCCTGGGCGTGGTTGACCATGGTTTCACCCATGGCCCTCAGATCCGGATAGGGCTGGTACAGGGGGGAGGTGAACAGGTTCAGGCCCACTTCCTCGGGATTGGCGTCGTAAAGGATGCGCCCCTGGCGGTCCATGACCCAAAGCTCCTCGGGCGCCAGCACCGTCTTGGGGTCTATGACCTTGGCCAGCATGTCCTGAGGCTTGATCAGGGCGCCCACCGTGCCCAACAAGCGGCCGTCCGGCGCCAGCACCGGCACCCGCGCGTCCACCACGGCAAAACCAAAGTTGGTGCTGAACACGCGGCTCATGGCCGGGTTTTTGCTTTTCAGGATACCCCGCAGGTGAGGCAGCTTGGCCACTGTGTTGGTTTCCAGGGGTTGGTACTTGGGAGGGTCCACCGCCAAGGGGCGCCCGCCGGGGCCGGTGATGGCCGCGGCCACGATGTGGGGGCTGTCAAGGTGCAGCTCCTGCAGCACTTGCTGGGCCGCCGGGCCGCTCAGGCCGGATCGGGCCAGTTTGGACGCCGCCCGCTCCAAGCGCTTGCGCAAATCCTGGAACACCTGAAACACGCCGTCGCGGCTTTCGCTGAGCACCAGGGGAAGCTCCACCGGGCCCTGCTGGGCCAAGGCTGGCGGGGCCCAGGTGCACAAAGACAGCAGGAGCAGGCAGGATAAAAGCTTTTTCACCAGTTGGGCTTTCCTTTTGCGATAACTATTGGGCCAGGCCCACGGCCTTTTCCCAGTCAGCGATGGTCATGTCCAGCATGTCCGAGGGCTCCTGCCCAGCTGGCACCGCGTTTTTGGCCAGCACCAGGTAAGGGGCGCAGGTGAGCGCGCAGCCCACGTAACCTTCCGGAATCCATTGGGTCTTGTAGCCGATGAAGATCTCCTTGTATTTGACGTTCTGATCCTCGCCGCACAAAATCACGCTCTCGGCCACGTTCTCCATGAGCTTGTCCAGATAGGCCACCCGCTCCATCTCGTTCTCGGCCGGCACACCCTGGCCCACGTCCTCGATGAACAGATTGGAGTCCTTTTGCCGGTCCTCGGCAATGGCCAGGGCGATGGCGCACCACACCGAGGTGGGGCCGGGCACGGTTAGGTCCTTGACCGCGCAGATCACATGGCCCCCGGGGATCAGGGGAAAGCGCCGCTCATCGCAGGTGCCCAACAGACGCTCTCCGGCCTTTAACAGCGGCGTCACCGGATAGATGGGGATATCCACTCCGTCGTGGCGCTTTTTGCTCATCATGGGCTTTAGCTCACCGGCGGCGATCTGCTCGTCCTGGGACAGGTGGTAGCCCCACACCGCGCCGTTGATGCCGTTGAAAGACGAGGCCGCGATCATGTTGATCTGGCCCACATAGGCGTCGTTGGCCTCGGCCCGGTCGTAGGAGACGATGCCTTCCAGCACGTGGTCCATCTTTTTGAGCACCTTGCCGGTGGACAGGGTGAGCACCGAGATGTAGCCCACCCCGCTGGTGCCGGGGTTGCCGTAGCCGTCGCAGTATTCCTCGAAAGGCCCGATGGCGCCGTTGACCACTTGGCTCAAGGTAAGTGACATATCAAGACTCCTTTTTAATGAAAGGTCTTATTCTTCCAACTCCTCGGGATGCTCTGGGATCCAGTCGGGCTTTTTGATCTTTTCCAAAATGAACGGTGGCAAGGACAGGACCACGATGCCGACGATCAAAAACAGCTCAAAGCTCCAGATGCCGCCGGTGCTGACGTTGTCCGGCGGCACGAAGCCCAGAAAAAAGGTGAAAAAGCTGGCCAAGAGGCCCAGGCCGGCGATGAGCACCATGCCCAGGTTGCCGCCGGGGATCTTAAAAGGGCGCTTGGCCTGGGGATCGGAATAGCGCAGGCGGATGCCCGCGGCGAACAGGAGTATGTACATCATCACGGTCAACTGGGCGGTGAGCGCGGTCAGTATCCAGTAGAAGCTGGAGGCGTTGGGCGCGAACAAAAAGAACAGCACAAAGGCGGTGCCCACCGCGCCCTGGGCCACCAGGATGGCCACCGGCATGTGCGCCTTGTTGATGTACTGGAAACGGGGGGGCAGGGCGCCGTCGCGGGCGGTGGCCAACAGGCCTTTGGATGGGCCCACCAGCCAGGTGCTGATCTGGGCGATGCCGCCGGCGGCCACCAGCACCGCCATGATGGGCACCATCCAACTGAGGCCGAAGGGGTCGAAGAAAGCCTCGATGGCCTGCATCAGGCCGGCCACCAGACTGATCTTGTCGGCCGGCACCACGATGGCGATGGCCAAAGAGCCCATCATGAACACCGCCACGATGGTGGCCACCGACAAGAAGATGGCCTTGGGGTAATCCCGCTGGGGGTCTTTGGCCTCCTTGGCGTGGAAGGCGGCCATTTCGATGCCCGCGAAACCCAGGATCACCCCGGCGAAAAAGGCCAGGTTGTCCAACTCTAGGCTGGGGATGAAGCTGCTCAGGGAGGTGTCCAACTGCACCTTGTTGCCCATCACCAGCCAGACCACGGACATAACTATCAACAGAGCGCCGGGGATGATGGTGCCGGCGATGGTGCCGATGGAGGAGATTAGGCCCGAGGCCTTCATGCCGAAGAAGTTGGCGATGGTGGCGCCCCAAAACACCACCAGCATAACCAGCACCATGAACAGCTTGTTCTCATCCAGATCGGGCACGAAGATGTAGGCGATGGTGGCGGCCACAAAGGAGAGGATGGTGGGGAACCAGACCACGTTTTCCACCCACTCCAGCCACACCGCCAAAAAACCGTACTTGGCCCCGAAACCGCGCTTGACCCAGGCGTAGACCCCGCCGGCGTCCGGGTAGGCGGTGGCTAACTCGGCGGCCACCAGGGCCACCGGTACGAAGAAACCCAAAGCGGCCACGGCATAGAAAAAGATCGAGGCCAGGCCGTATTCGGCCATCATGGGCAGGTTTCTGAGGGACACGATGGCGGCCACGTTGATCATGGCCAGGGTGAATATGCCCAGTGTGCGCCGCGTGCTCGCTGAAGATTGGTCGGCCATCAAGGCCCTCCTTGAGGTTCATGCCCGGGACCGCGGGCGCCCCTGTAGGGACCGGGCCGGCCCGGCGCCGGCTTAAACTGGCGCCGCTTGCCAGGGGCAGCGGCGCCTACACCCTAAGTTTGCTGACTATACGATCAGCCATCGGGCTGAGCGCTGTCAAGGCCCCAAAGGCTAATGATTGACAGCCGCGCCCGGCGGTAATAGGCTTGAACCCGCACATTTCACGAGGACCGGGTGTAATTTCCCAAAACTGGTAAAAATTGTGGGGCATTATATCTGATGCTCTAAGCTTGCTACTTGGGGGTTCGCACCCCGGTTCGGCACAGCCAGCCGCCGGCATACAAGGCGGCTGGCCAGCGACAGCCGAAAGTGTAGCTAGAGCTACATTGAGGCTGGAGCGCAGCCAACAACACAGTAGGCTGGTGGCTGGCGCAGCCGGACGCCCGGCCCTCGTGAAATGTGCGGGTAAAGCCTGTAATTTTTCTCAGGCACCTGCCCAGGGAGCGGCAAATCTTGTTTGAGCGCTGGTCACAACCCAACGGCTACCGCCAGGTGCTGGCCATCGGCCTGCCCCTGGTGGCCAGTTTTGGCACCACCTCGCTGATCCACTTCACCGACCGGGTGTTTTTGAGCAACTACGCGGTGGACACCATCGCCGCGGCCCTGCCCTCGGGCATCGCCTCGTTTTTGTTTCTGAGCTTTTTCATGGGCGTGGCCGGCTACGTCAATGTCTTCGTGGCCCAATATCTGGGCGCCGGCGCTCCGGAGCGGGTGGGCGCCGCCTTGTGGCAGGGCATCTATTTTTCCCTGGGCGCCGCGGTGATTCTGGCTGCCTTGTATTTTTTGGCGGAGCCGCTTTTCATGTACAGCGGCCATCCCACGGAGATCCAGCGTCTGGAGGTGATCTATTTCCGCATCCTCACCCTGGGCTCGGGCCTGGTGGTGATGGCCACCTCCTTGAGCTGCTTCTTTTCGGGCCAGGGCCTCACCCGGCCGGTGATGCTGGTCAACTTCGCCGGCGCGGTGGTGAACATACCCCTGGACTACGTGCTGATTAACGGCGTGGGCATTTTCCCGGAGATGGGCATCGCCGGTGCGGGCATCGCTACCGTGATCGCCCAGGGCACTATGGTCCTGCTGTTCGGACTCTTGGTGTTCAACCATGACAACAACCGGCGTTTCGCGGTGTGGCGGGCACGGGCCTTTGACCCTGAACTGTTCAAGCGCCTGATGCGCTTCGGCCTGCCCGGGGGCGTGCAGTTCTTTTTGGACATCTTCGCCATCACCTTTTTTGTG
>JANQFN010000633.1 GCA_028277825.1 Desulfarculaceae bacterium | reverse complement strand
CTGATTCCGGTTGCCCTTGAGGCTTTCGGCCAGAGAGCAGAGCACCGGCACCACGATCAGGGTGAGCAGGGTGGCCACGGCCAGGCCGAAGATCACCGCCACCGCCATGGGGCCCCACCACTGGGCGCTCTCGGTTCCAAATTCAAAGGTTAAATTGCTGAAATCAAAACTCACCTTCGTGGCCATGGGCAGCAGGCCCAGGATGGTGGTTATGGCCGTCAGCAGCACCGGTCGGAAGCGCACCAGGCCGGCCTGGATCAGGGCCTCGCGCACCGCCAGCCCGCGAGCCTTGAGCTGGTTGAAATAGTCGATTAAGACGATGGCGTTGTTGACCACCACCCCGGCCAGGCTGATCACCCCCACCCCGGTCATGATAATGCCAAAGGGTGTACCGGTGATGATCAGGCCCCAGAACACCCCGATCAGCGACAAGATCACCGAGGTGAGGATAATGAAGGGGGTGATGGTGGAATTGAACTGGGTGACCAGCACCAGGAAGATGAGGAAGATGGCGCCCACAAAGGCCTTGCTCAAAAAGTCCGAAGCCTTTTGCTGCTCCTGTTGCTCGCCGGTGAAGCGATGGGCATAACCCCGGGGGAATTTGAAGCCGGCCAGACGGCGGTTGATCTCGGCGATGACCTCGTTGGCGGTGACCCCTTCGGTAACGTCGGCCGAGACCGTCACCACCCTCTTCTGGTCCTTGCGGTTGATTGCGCCGGTGCCGGTGGTCAGCTTGACCTCGGCCAGACTGGTGAGCGGAATGGGCTCGCCCCGGGGTCCGGAGACGGTGATGCGCTCGATGGCCTTCAGGGAGTTACGGTCCTTTTGGGGCAGCCGGGCGATGATGTCGTATTCGTTTTTGCCCTCGCGATACACCCCCACCTTGGTGCCGCCCACCGCCGTCTTTACGGTGTAGGCGATCAAGTAGGTGTTCAGGCCCAACACCGCCGCCTTTTCCTTGTCCACGTCCACGGTGATCTCGGGCTTGCCCCGTATATAGTCGTCCTTAAGGTCCACCATTCCCGGGATGTCCTTGATGCGCTCGCGCACCGATTCGGCCAGCCCCCCCAGGACCTTTAGATCAGGCCCGTTGATCTCCATGTTTATGGGCTTGCCGGTGGGCGGTCCCTCCTGTTCCTTTTCGACCCGCACCTCAGCGCCCTTGATGCGCTTTTTGAGCTTGTCGCGTATCTCGCGCACGATCTGGGAAGAGGGCCGGCTGCGCAGGCCCATATCCTTGAAGTCCAGGGTGACGCGGCTGATATGGGTGCCCACGCCGCCTTGGCTAAAGGGATCGCCGCCGGCCGAGCCCACGTTGGCGATCACGTAGCGGATGTCCTCATAGGGCGTCACCACCTCCTCCACCGCCTTGACCAGGCGGTCCGAGGCGTTGAGGTTGGTGCCCTCCGGCGCCTTGATGTGCACAAAGGCCCGGCGGGGCTCGGTGTCGGGGATGAACTCCACGCCCTTGCCCCACAGGCCATAGGCGACCACCGAAAAAATCAGAAAGGCGAACGCGGAGCCGACCACTATGAGGCGGTGGCTCAAAGCCCACCCCAGCATGACCTTGTAAACCCGCTTGATCAGCGAGAGGCGCTTCGGTTCTTCTTCCGAGTCCTCTGCCGCCGCCTTCTTCTTTTTTTTCACGGTCTGGAACCGGGCCGAGAGCACCGGGTTGATGACCATGGCCACAAACAGCGAGGCGGACAGGGCCACGATCACGGTCATGGGCAGATAGAACATGAATTCGCCCATGATGCCCGGCCAGAACAGCATGGGGAAAAAGGCGCTCAAGGTGGTGAGGGTGGAGGTGATCACCGGCCAGGCTACCTCGTTGGTGGCCGTGCGGGCGGCCTCCAGCCTGGTTTGGCCGTCCTGCATGTGCCGGTAGATGTTCTCCACGATGACAATGCCGTTGTCCACCAGCATGCCCAGGGCCAGGATCAGGCTGAACAGGACCACTATGTTCAGGGTGATGCCGGCCAGGTTCAGGATAGTGAAGGATATAAGCATGGACAGGGGGATGGACAGGGCCACGAATATGGCCGAGCGCCCGCCGATGAACAAAAAGATAACCATCACCACCAGCACCAGGCCGCTGAGAATGTTGTTCTCCAGGTCCGAGACCATCAGGTCCACGTCCTTGGACTGGTCGGCGGTCATGCTTATCTTGAGCTTGGGCGGCAGCACGGGGCGCATGCCCTCCACCACCGCCTTCACTCCGTCCACCACCTTGACGATGTTCTCGCCGCTGCGCTTGGTCACCAACAGAGTTACGCTCTGTAGTCCGTCCAAGCGGCTTTTGGTGGTGGGGTCCTTGTAATGGTCGCGGATGTGGGCCAGATCCCTCAGGTAGACCGGCTTGCCCTCCCGCACAAAGGCCACGATGGAGAATATCTCGTTGGGGTGCTTGTAATCCTCGGGCACCCGCACCAGATACCTGCCCCGGCCGATGTCCACCGAACCGCTGGGCATATTCACGTTGGCGTCGCGCACCGCGCCCACCAGGGTGGAGAAAGGCACGTTATAGGCGCGCACCCGGTCCAGGTCCAGTTCCACGTGGATTTCGCGCTCCAGGCCGCCCACGATCTCCGCCTTGAGCACGCCCTGCACCGACTCGATGCCGTCCTGCAAGTCCTCGGCCAGGTTCTTCAGGCGTTTGAGGCTGAAGGGACCCGAAAGCACCACCTGGATCACCGGTATGTCGGAGAAGTTGGCCTCGATCACCACCGGGTCGTCGGGCATGGCCGCGGGCAGATCCGGCTTGGCCTGGTCCACCTTGTCGCGCACCTTTTGCACGGCGTCGTCTATGTCCACCGTGGGCAAAAACTTGATGGCCACCAGGGAGCGGCCCTCCGAGGAAGTGGAGCGCATTTCCTCCACGTCGGCCAGACCCTTGAGCTTGCGCTCCAGGGGCAGGGTGACCAGTTTCTCCATGTCCTGCGGGGCCACGCCCTCGTAGGTGGAATCCACGAACACGTAAGGAATGGTGATGTCGGGATTGGACTCCCGGGGCAGCACGGAATAGCTGTAGATCCCGGCCACGATCAACAGGACCAACAGCACCAGCACCGTGGTCTGGCGTTTCAGCGCGGTTTCGTTGACGATCATTTGGCGATTACCCGCATGCCCTCTTCAAGCAGCTTTTGACCGCGCACGATGAGCTGGTCACCCGCCTTGAGTCCTTGCAAGACCTGAATCCGGTCCACGCTGATCACCCCCAACTCCACCTTGCGGGCCTGGGCCTTGCCGTCTTGTTCCACGAAGACGATGCGCTCGCCGCCCTTGTCCACCAGGGCGCTCAGGGGGGCGGTGACCGCACCGGTGATCTCGCGGCGCAAGAAGGCGGCCCGGCCGATCATGCCCGGCCGGATCTGGCCGGCGGTGTTGTCCACGTCCACCCAGACCTCGAAGGTCTTGGTGGCCGGGTCGGCCTTGTAGGCCACGAAGCTGAGCTTGCCCGGCCACTTGTCCTCGGGGTAGGCGTCGATCAATACCAGGGCCTGTTGTCCGGCCTTGAGATAGCGCACGTCCATCTCGGGCACGTTGCACTTCAGCCGGATATTGGCCACGTCCACCACCTCGGCCAGGGGCGCGCCCCGGCGGATGAACTCGCCCGGGTCCACGTGCAGGCGGTTGATCACCCCGGCGATGGGCGAGTGCACGAATCCCTGTTGATAGGCGATCTTGGCCTGTTCCAGGTCGCTTTTGGCCAGGGTCTGCTGGGTCGTGGCCTTGTCCAGGTCCTCCTGGGGCACCACTTTCAGCTTGTGCAGCTTAAGCCGCCGCGCGGCCTGGCTCTTGGCCAGTTCATAGGCCGCCCGGGCCCGGTTGAGGGCGGCCTTCTTGGCGTCCACGTCGATTTTGGCCAAAAGCTGTCCCTTCTTGACCTGCTGCCCTTCCCGGGCCCCGATCCACTGCACCTGGCCTTCCTGTTCGGCGGCCAGGAGTACGTCCTGGTAGGACTCGGCGGTGCCGGGCAGCACCATGACGTCTTTCAAGGTAATGGGCTGGACCACCTCGATACTCACCGGAACCGCCGGCGGCGGCTGCGGAGTGTTTTGGGCCTCTGACTTGGGATCGCCGCAGGCCGAAAGACCAGCCAGCAACAGTATGACCAGCGTCATAGCCGGGAAAGCGGTCCAACCGAGGCGGCCTCGCGATCCGGCTGCGCGATGACTTTGTTTGGGCACCAAAAATGACATGGCTCATTTCCCTGCGCTTGCTTATTGAGCACCGACTGCCCGGCTGTGCCAGCGGGCAGGCAATTGGGGCTTGCGCAAATGGTTCCTGAAAAGTAAACTACACGGTGTAGTTTAACGGCGGTCCGGCAAGCTGTAAACCCAAAAAATGTTACGTTTTCAAGTGAAGCAGTTGCCGGCGAAGCCTATCGCAAC
>JANQFN010000452.1 GCA_028277825.1 Desulfarculaceae bacterium | reverse complement strand
TGTCCCCGGTCCGGACGGAAGGTTCCGGTGATCATGTTGAACAAAGTGGTCTTGCCCGCGCCGTTGGGGCCGATGATGCATCTGAGTTCCCCGGCCTTGAAACTCAAGCTGAGGCCCTGGGTAACCACCAGGGCGCCGAAACTCTTGTGCAGGTCCTTTACTTCCAGCAGGGCTTGACTCATCTTAAACGCCCTCGGAGGTCTCGGGAAGCTCGCAAGTGTCCACTTCCTGGCCGGCTTCCTTGCGGCGGCGCATTATCTTTTTGTAGATGCCCACCAAGCCGTCGGGCTCGAACACCACCACCAGCACGAAGAAGATGCCCATCAACAACACCCAAAGGTCGGCGAACTGGGTGCTGAGCCAGTCCTGCATGTAGTTGACCAGCAGGGTGCCGATCACCGCGCCCCACAGGCTGCCCCGGCCTCCTACGGCCACCCAGATGATGATAGAGACCGAGAACATGACCCCGAAAATCACCGGCGATACGAAGTTGATTGGTACGGACATGCAGCCAGCGAAACCGGCCAAGCCGCAGGCGATGGTGAAGATCCAGGTCTTGCACTTGGGCACGTTGTAGCCCAGGTAGCTGAGGCGGTCTTCGTTGTTCTTGATGGCCAACAGGATTTTGCCGAATGGCCTTTTGAGCAAGAAGCGGCAAAAGGCAAACGACAGGACAAAGCCGATTAGGGTGACGTAGTAGTTGGCGTAGTAGGAAACCAGGTCCCGTTTCACCTCCCACAGGCCGGGGATGCCGAATTTGGGTACCAAAAAGGTGCCGTAAAGGCCGTTTTGGCCGCCGGCGATCTTGAACTGGGAGATGGCGATGGCCATGACGATGGTGGTGAAGGCCAGGGTGATGATGCCGAAATAGATGCCGCTGACCCGGCCATAGAACAGGAAGTAACCCAGGATGAAGCCCACCAGCATGGGCCCGAAGGTGCCGATCAACAGCCCCAGGTAGGTGACCCCGGGGAAGTTCAAGTACTTGAGCGTCAGGCCCAGGCCGTAGGCGCCCAGGCCGAAGAAGGCCCCGTGCCCAAAGCTCAACAGGCCGCTGAAGCCCCAGAGCAAGTCCAGGCTGAGTGCCAGTATGGCCAGGGACAAAAAGCGTGCCACCAAGACGGTATGGTTGTCTCCTCCCACCAGGGGGAACAGCGAAAGCGCCACAATCCCGATCAAGTAGATTTTGTATGGCTCTTTGTGGCCATTTACTATGGTAGAGTTCAACTCATACTCCTGATCGGCGCTGGCTGGCAAATGGGCGCAATCAAAATACTGCCTAGTTCGGCGCGAAAAGCCCCCGGGGCTTGAAGCGCACCACCACGATGGCCACGGCTAAAACCACCACCTTGGCCACCACCGGGGTCATGAAAAACTCCACCACCCCTTGGGAGCCGCCGATGACCGAGGCCCCGCCGATGGGGCCCCAGATGCTGCCCACCCCGCCGATGACCACCACGAAAAAGGCCCCCACCAGCCAATCCAGGCCCATATAGGGGCCGGCGATGTAAATCGGCGCGATCAAAGCGCCGGCCAGGGCGGCCAGGCTGGCCCCCATGGCAAAGGTCATCTGGTTGACGCGGACGGTATTGATGCCCAGGGCCGAGGCCATGTCCTTGTTGGCAAGGATCGCCCGGGCCTTTACTCCGAAATCGGTTTTTAAAAAGAAAATTACAACAGCGGTTAAAATGACGACGGCTATGCTGATAATGAACATTCGGTAAGCAGAGTAATCAATGCCCCAAAAGGATACGAAACCGGTTATGGGCGCCTCGATCACCTTGTTGTCTTTTCCAAAAATCAGTTTGACCAGTTCCCGGATTATGATGCCCGCCCCCCAGGTGGCCAGGATGGTCTCCATGGGCCTTTGGTACAGGGACCTGATCAGGGTCCTTTCTATTATTAAACTGAACAGGCCCACCGCGATTACGGCCAGGACCACCCCCACCCAGAAATTGGCGAAAATTTGGTTGGAGATCCACACCACGTAGGCCCCCAACATGAGGAACTCGCCGTGGGCCAGGTTGATCACGCCCATCATGCCCAGGGTGATCGCCAAGCCCACGCCGATCAAACTGAATATGGCGGCAAAGCTCAGGCCGTTAAAAAACTGAACTAGGGCGAATTCAAATTCCATCCTGACCTTCAACCATCCCTGTTACTGGCAAACCCGTAAATAAGAACCTTGGTGGTTTCCGATTGCGGGTGCCCCGGGCCCGGCCTGACCGCCGGCCGGGCCCGAGGCTCCCTGATTATCGCTTAAAACCGTCCGCTACTCTCCGGGGAACGGCGGACAATTCTTGTCCTTGAGCGGGCGGCAGCCGTTTTGCTTGGAGGCCACGCAGCCGCCGTATCTCTCCGGCATAACCGGCCACTGGTTGGGCCAACTCTCCAGGATCTTGAAGACGCCGTCGCGTTGGCACTGGGTCAAGTAAGTGGATACGATACAGTGGTGGTTCTCCTTGACCACGGTAACCTTGCCCTGAGGCGAAACCGAACTGATGCCGGTCTTGGAACCCGGAGGACCTTCTTGCGCCTTGACCACGGCATCGGGATTGACGGTACCGGCCTTCTGGGCGGCCTTGGCCCAGATTTTGATGCAGGGCACCACACCTTCGCCGAAGTTGGTCAAGATGGCCTTCTCGCCGTACTTCTTGTGCAGGCGGGCCAAGAACTCCTTGTTCTCTTTGGTGGGAACCGTCATGAAATAAGTGTTGCAGGAATAGAAGCCCTCGCGCACCTCCGGCTCCAGTCCGGGCATCATGGCCTCGTCGTAGTGACCCATGACCACTGCGGCCTTGTCCTTGAGGCCCATGGCGGTGTACTGCTTGAGGAAAGCGTTTTGGTCCGTGCCCGCCTCGTAGGGGACCACCACGTCGGGCTTGGCCCGCTTGATGCGCATGAGCATGGAGGAGAAGTCCGAGGTTCCCAGGGGGTTGTATTCCTCGCCCACCACCTCGCCGCCGATCTTCTTCAGGGCGGACTTGCAGGCGGCGATGGAACCGTGGGGCCACTCGTAGTCATTGCCCACGAAATAGAAGCGCTTGCCGAACTTCTTGGCCATCCAGGGGATCATTTTGTCGATCTGCTGGTTGGGCACCGCCGCCATGTGGAAGAAGTAGCGCCCGCAGATGCTGCCCTCGTAGAAGCTCCAGTTGTTGTGCACCACCTTGAGGGGCTCGGCCACTTGGTTGTTGACCGCGATGCGCGAGTTGGACAACAGACAACCGCTGATCATCACGCAGTTGTACTTTTTGACCAAACGCTCGGCTGCGGGCACCGCGGTGTTGGGCAGACTGCCGTCATCTTGGATCACCAGGTTGACTTTGCGGCCCAATACGCCGCCTTTTTCGTTGATCATCTCAACGGTGAGCTCGCCGGCCCGCTTGATTTCCTCTCCGTAGATGCTGACCAGGCCGGTCAACGGAGGCAGCAAACCAATGTTAATGGGTCCTTTGTCCCTGTCGGCCAGGGACAGTTTGGGAACGAAGATGGTTAGCCCTGCACCTGCACCGATAGCCGCGCCAGTTTTGAGAAAATCTCGCCGGGAGAATTTCTTTTTCTGGCTTGTCTCCGGTTTTCCCTTGCCTGTCTTCTTGGGGTCTTTTGCCATTGCCTCCCCCTTACGTAGAGAGAAAGTTTCGAATACGGCCAAATGGGATGGCCGCCAGCCTACTTACGCCTTTTGGGTCAAAGTCCTTGTATCGATCAAAACGCCGGAGGCGTCATTACCCACATCAATTCAACGTCCTTGTTGCCCACCACTTCCCAGGAGTGGGCATAGTTGCAGGGAAAACAAATGGTATCCCCGGTGCCCAAGTGATAAACGTCCTCCCCCACTGTCACCTCCAACTCGCCGCGGAAGACGATCCCGAATTTTTCACCAGGAGGATCCACGATGGCGTCCGGGCCGGAATCGTCCCCTGGTTTGGCGTGCAAATACAGGACTTCCAACTGGCGGTTCAGGTCGGGAGTCAACAGGTCGTAGGTTAAGGTGGAGCCAGGCAACACAATGCGTTTACGGCGATTTGCTTGCACCACCTTGACGGTTTCGGAGTAAGGATGCTGGTGTGGCTCCGCGGGGAGCGCAATGGAGACCTGGCCGTTGGTGCTTCCTGGTTCCGGGGATTGGGCAACCAAATCCACCAGGCTCACCTTGAGAGCGCGCGAAATTTTCTTTAAAGAGGATATGGAGGGTTGAGCCACCCCCCGTTCCAGTTGGCTTAAAAAACCTTTTGATAGACCCGATGCTTTGGCCACCTGCTCAAGCGTGAGGTGCAGGTTTCGTCTGTGCTCACGAATTTTCTGACCCAAACCGTCAGTGACCATGGAACGTTGCTTCCAGCTTTTGAATTGTCTCTCCGGAGGGAACGCAGTGGCTCCGTGTTTGACTAAATCAAATTTGAGTTTTCCGTGTCAAGCTTTTTTTATATATATCTTACTTTTTTTTGTTTTATCTTACTTAAAAGGTAGAGCTAAACTGCCATTAGCACTGTCAGTTTTTAGGCTTGAGCCGAATATGGGTGTTTTTTTGTGAGGAAGTTAGCGATGCCAATTCGCTTGGATTAGGAAAAAAGCCTCAAATTAATTTGACCCTGTGCAGCTAGGATTTTCAGTTGCTTTTTATGGCTCAAAATTTTTTGAAGCAATTTATTGGCACTAAGCCATTACCGATTTCAATTGTTATTTATATATGATATCCATTCTCACCTATTTTTTATAACAATATGAGTAGCCCTCATTTTTATTTATTACAGAGACCCTAGCTACACCTGAGACCTAAAGGGACCGTACCATTGTTAACAGCACTTGCTGAGAGCATAGAGCACGGTCCCATTTTTATAATTTTCAGCCGAGGCACTGAGGATCCGGTCAAGGTTGCCTCGCTAGTTCAAGTTAACTAATACAATACAAACATACAGTTTTTTAAAAAGCCTCAGGGGTGCAAATTGCGGGCATATCATTATAAACTATCGTTATTATTTATTTTTAACTGATATTTGGACGTGGGGCTTGATGTATGTAAAATCGTGCTGGAAGCAGTGCAGCCAGACCATTGCCTTGGGGTGACACCACATGCAATTTCCGATATAAAAAAGAATGGCTGCCATCCAGGGACTGGGGCAGTGAGGCATCCAAGCTCACGGGCAAAGGATTTAACTAATCGTTGCCTCGGGACGGCTTTTTGATTTATCTTGCATTATTTTAGATTGGATCAAACCTAGATTTTGAATTGTTAAAAAGAGTTTATCTGCGCAGATCAACTTAACTTTGCCTCCCCGTTAAACAAGTTCGACAGCCACTTGGGAGCGGATTTGATGGCTACTAACGAGTTGGGACTTAAAATCAGAGAGTTCAGGAGAAAATTACAATTCACCTTGGAGCAGGTGGCCAAGTCCTCCGGTCTCTCCAAAGGCTTTTTGAGCCAGTTGGAAAGGGGCATTGCCCAGCCTTCCATTTCCTCCCTGAAAAAAATAGCGCGAGCCCTTGATGTGAGTCTGGTAGAGCTGGTTGCCCAGGGTCCGGAGGACAACGGCAACAACTCCCACCCAATATCGCCTTTGGCCCCGGAACAGCGCAAACACCCCTTTTCCGAAACCGTCAAGGTGGTAACTGCCGACCGCCGCAAGCGCTTGGTATTGCCAGGTTCAACCCTAACCTACGATTTGTTGACGCCGGACCTCAAGCGCCAGTTGGAGGTCTTATACCTGCAGGCCAAGCCAGGGGATCATTCAGGGGAGGACGCCATCGTGGACCCACCGGGCGAAAAGTTTGGTGTGGTTTTCTGCGGTGAGTTGGAAGTCACGGTGGGGGAGGATACCTATCGCCTCCACGCTGGGGACACCATTTGCTTTCCCTGCCAGTTTGCTCATTCCTGGAAAGTTGTCGGTGACGCGGACGTTGAGTTGATATGGGTGATGACGCCGCCGTCGTTTTGACCTGCGTGGTGTCTAAAACTATTGCAGCAAATTTTGTCATCTAGCCATTCAAGAAATTAGCAATCGTTATATCGTGGTCTGGAGTCATTATCGCCCCACAAGTCACTCGCAAATGCCAACACAACTTTTGAGCCGTCCAGAGATTTGAAGGTAATCGGCTACTCTTTTAATGACGGCCGGGCTCTTTGCACTTCATATAGGTGGAATAGGTTTACCTCAACAAGTTAAAAAATTGGGGGGCGACCTGCGCAAGCACCGATTGGGTCTTGATTTGTTACAAAATGAAATGGCTCAGATAATTGGAGTCTGCGAAGACACCATACGCAATTGAGAGAACAATCGCACCGAATCGGCCCTTCATCAGCACCTTCGGCAAGCGGCAACTAACTGTTAGACGTGCGTTGGGCATAAGCCAGGAGGAGTTTACCCAAAAATGGAGACCCATTAACAAGGCCAGATCCTCACCTGCCAAACGGTACTGATTCGGGGTGATCCTCAATTTGAAACCAAGCTATAATGAGCAACCCCGCCGCAAGCAGCGGGGTATCAAGAGGAAAATTTCAGCTTTATAACGCGGCAAGCCGCGGGGAATGAACCCCCGTATGGGGGTTCA
>JANQFN010000371.1 GCA_028277825.1 Desulfarculaceae bacterium | reverse complement strand
GCCGCCTACGCTGGGGCCACAGGGAGCAGGGCTGGCAGCTGAAGGAGGGCCAGCGCCGGGCCACCACCACCTGCAGGCACATGCCGTAGAGCCCGCAGCTCACGTGGCGGTGCCGGGCCACCTGCTCGAAGCTCAGCGGCTTGGGCCAAAACTCGGGGCCATGGGGGCGATGGCTGCGCCGGGGCATAAAAAAACCTGCTGTTTGAAAAAAGCGTGCTCCCAATTTAACACACCGTAGAGCCCCGGGCCAACCCCGGCCCCTTGCCCTATCGGGCTGATAGCGATACTCTTGTAAACATGGATCGTGTCTTCGAGGCCGCCGAGGCGGCGGAATATGAAAACTGGCTGGAAACCCGGGCGGGACAGACCTACCGGAAGGCCAGTTGCGACCTGCTGGACCGGGTCCTGGACTGCCGGCCCGGCTGGCGGGTCCTGGACGTGGGCTGTGGCCTGGGGGTGCATCTGGAGCACCTGATGAAGCGGGGGCTTTTGGCCCATGGCCTGGAGTCCGGGCCGGTGGCCGCCCGGTTGGCCGCCTCCCGCCTGGGTCCCAAGGCGGATATCGAGGTGGGCGACGCCCACGACCTGCCCTATGAGGACAACAGCTTTGACGCGGTGATCCTGGTCAACACCCTGGAGTTCACCGACCGCCGCGCCCAGGTCATGGCCGAGGCGGCCCGGGTGGCCAGTAGCCGGGTCTGTTTGGTGGGGCTCAATCCCCTTTCGCCAGCCACCTGGCTGGCCAAGCTGCCGCTGAGCGGCCATCCCTTTAACCGGGCCCGCCCCGTGGCGCCCTGGAACATTTTCCGTCTGGTGCGCGAGGTCTTGGGTCCGGTGCCGCGCACCTGGGCGGCCTCGCCCCCCTGGCCCGGCGGCGGCCTGTTGCGCTGGCCCCTGGGCGGGCTGGTGGCGGTCTGCGCCGCGGTCACCCCGCGCTACATGACCACACCCTTGACGGTCAAGGCCGGCCAGAAAGTCCAAACCGCCCAACCGGCAACCAGCCACGGCCGGGTCACCGTGCTGCACCGGGTGAAATAGATGGGCGAGGTGACTCCCATCCTGGGCGGCGGCGCCGCGGCTGAACCCGTGAATCTGCCGCCGGCTCCCCCCCGGGAGCAGGTAGAGCGCCTGGTGGCCGCCTCGGCCAGGACCCACGGCCACCTCTGCCCCGGCCAGGTGATCGGGGTGCGCATGTCCATCCTGGGCCTGGCCCTGTTGGGCTATCCCTGCCCCCTGCCCTTTCCCGAGATCAAAAACCTGGTGGGCGTGGTGGAGATCGAACGCTGCCTGGCCGACGCGGTGGCCACGGCCACCGGCCTTCGGTTTGGCCGCGGCTCCCTCAAGCTGATCAACCTGGGTCTTTTAGGCGCCACCTTCTGGGACATGGCCAACCAGAAAGGGGTGCGTCTCATCAGCCTGGAAAAGGCCCGGGAGCTGGCTGCTGGCTATGCCCCCGGGGTGGAGGGCGAACACGCCCAGCAGACCGAGGCCTACAAAATCATGCCCAATCACGAGTTGTTCCAGGCGCGCTGGGTGGATTTGAACCTGCCCCCACACGAGTTGCCCGGACAACGGCCGGACAAGGTGCCCTGCGACGGTTGCGGCGTGCCCATCCGCAGCGCCCAGGTGCGGCGCCTGGAAAACAAGAACCTGTGCGCTCTCTGCGCCGGCGACACCTACTTTAAACAGCTCGAGCCCCTGGAGTTGTGATGGATCCTTCCTGCGGCGATCAATGTGTAGCTGCCGAGACGGGACGGCTGGTAAGCCTCAATGAGGCAGTGGGGCTGGTCCTGGCCCACGACCTGACCGAAATCGTGCCGGACGAAAAAAAGGGGCCCGCCTTTAAAAAAGGGCACCTGGTCACCGAGGCGGACCTGGAGCGCCTGGCCAAGATGGGCAAGAACCATCTCTACGTGCTGGAGATAGCCAAAGATCAGATGCACGAGAACGAGGCGGCCGAGGTGATGGCCGCGGCCCTGGCCGGGGACGGCGTTGAGCTGGGCGGTCCGCCTTCGGAGGGCAAGATAAACCTGATCGCCGCCCGGGACGGCTTGTTGGAACTGGACCCGGAGCGACTCAAGGCCTTCAATCTGGTGGGCGAGGTGATGTGCGCCAGCATCCACCGCCACACCCCGGTGAAAAAGGGCCAGATCCTGGCCGGCACCCGGGCCATCCCCCTGGTGGTGGCCCGCGCCACGGTGGAAGAGGCCCGCGCCCTGGCCGCCGAGAATGGCGGTCTGTTCAGCGTCAAGACAATGCGCCCCCTGCAGGCCGGGGTGGTGGTAACCGGCAACGAGGTGGCCAGCGGACTGATCGAGGACCGCTTCGCAGGCATCATCGGGGAAAAAATGCAGGACCTGGGCGCCGGGGTCATGGGCGTGGAGATAGCGCCCGACGACCGGGCGGCGGTGGCCGGAGCCATCAAGGAGTTGGTGCGCCGCGGTGCGGAGATGATCCTCACCACCGCCGGCATGAGTGTGGACCCCGACGACGTCACCCGGCTGGCCATTGCCGACGCCGGCGGCCGCGACCTGCTCTACGGCACCCCGGTGCTGCCCGGCTCCATGTTCCTGGTGGGCTGGCTGGATGGGCCTTCGGGCGAACTGCCCATCCTGGGGGTGCCGGCCTGCGCCCTGTTCCACCAGGCCACGGTGCTGGACCTGATCCTGCCTCGCATCCTGGCCGGCGAACGCCTGACCCGCCAGTCCATCGCCGAGTTGGCTCACGGCGGGCTCTGCCAAAACTGCGAAGGCGGCTGCCGCTTCCCGGTTTGCTCTTTTGGCCGCGGCTCCTAGGCCAAAACACTTAACAGTTTGTAATTAATGAGCAACCCCGCCGCAAGCAGCGGGGTATCAAGAGGAAAATTTCAGCTTTATAACGCGGCAAGCCGCGGGGAATGAACCCCCGTATGGGGGTTCA
>JANQFN010000334.1 GCA_028277825.1 Desulfarculaceae bacterium | reverse complement strand
CCAGGCCCACCTCCAAAAGCACGGTGCGCAGGATGGTGTACATGGCTGCCTTGGAGCGGAGCAGCACGTCGATCTCCACCTCGTCAACGTAGATGTCTTGGCCGGTGGCTGACTCCGCGGCGGGCACCACTATGTAGGCCCAGCCCTCCTCGCTTTTAAAGATGCGGGGATGCTCGTGCAGGGTGAACTTGCCCCGCATGTCCATGGCGCGGGTGAGGTAGAGCTGGGCCAAAAGCTGCAACAGGCCAGAGCCGCACAGGCCCTTGGCCAGCGGGGCGCCACCGTCGGCGCCCGGTATGATGTCCAGTGCCGGCTCCAGGGTGTCCGGGTCGATCTTCACCCCCTCGATGGCTCCGGGCTGAGCCAGGATGCCCATCTTGGCCACCCCGCTCTCCAGGGCCGGGCCGGCCGCTCCCGCGCAGGCCACCAGCCACTCGCGGTTGCCCAGCACCACCTCGGCGTTGGTGCCCACGTCCACCAAGAGGGCCAGGTCATCCCGCCGGTGCAGGTCCGCGGCCACGATGCCGGCCACCAGGTCGCCGCCAAAGTATGAACCCACGTTGGGCAGCGCCCAGGCCACCGCGCCGGGCGCCAGGTCCAGGCCCAGGTCAGAGGCGTAGAAGGGCCCGGGCCGGTTGGCCACCGGTATGTAGGGCTCCCGGCAGAGGGACTGCACGTCCAGGCCCAGGAAGAAATGGGTCATGGTGGTGTTGCCCGCGGCCACCAGGCCGGCCACCTCAGTGGGCTCCCGCCCGGCCGAAGCGCACATGGCCGCGATCACCTCCTGGGCACCGGCCACCAACATGGCGTGCAGGCCGCTCATGCCCTCGGGCGTGGCCGCGGCGTGGATGCGGGTCAGGACATCGGGTCCATGCACAGTTTGAGGGTTGAGCAGGGTGCCCCGGGCCAGCTCCTGGCCGCCGGCCAGGTCATAGAGCCCGGCCTGCAAATGGGTGGAGCCGATGTCCAGGGTCACGCCCAGGCCGCTCTGGCCCCACAGGCCCGGCGGCACCTCTTCGGTTCGGCCGGCCCACTCCGCCTCGGCCGGCTGGGCGCTGGTGTCGCCGGGCTCCATTGCCACCAGCACCGGCCCGGCCGCGCCCTGGGCCACGGCGGCGGTGACCCGGTGGCCGGCCTCGCGAATAACCCGAGCAAAGGGCCACAGCCGCTTCATTGCCGCCGCCGGCCGGACGCCGCTTTGTTTGGCCACCGCGTTCAACAGGCGGTCGATGGTGGCAATGTTGTCCCCCAGGCTGGGCGGGGTCAGTTCGCAGTAGTATTTGGCGATTTCGCTCATGGCTTTTCATCACTCAGCATGTCTGCTGAGCCATGGTGGCAGCCGCAAGGAGCGTTGTCAAACGGTCTGGAGGACAGAGCGGATAAGAGGCGGGTAAAAAAGGCGTGGCTCTTGGCTGGCCGGGAAGGGGCCTTTGGGGCCAGCGCTTCATCCCTGATCGTGACCGCCAGGGAAGAGCAACCCTCTCCGGCATCATAGGTCCAACTGCCCGCAGATTGATTGCCACGGGTGTCACATAACAAAGCTAATGAACAACCCCGCCGCAAGCAGCGGGGTATCAAGAGGAAGATGTCAGCTTTATAGCGCGGCAAGCCGCGGGGAATGAACCCCCGTATGG
>JANQFN010000309.1 GCA_028277825.1 Desulfarculaceae bacterium | reverse complement strand
GCGTCCAGCATCACCAGGGGCCGTTTGTCCGGGTTGAGCCAGGCGCGCAGGTTGCCCATGCGGTCGGTCTCCACATAGTGGGCCCGGGGCTCCACCGTTTTGGCTATCACCTCTCGGATCTCGTCCTCGCGGCCGGGCAGGCCCAGGGGGGCGCAGAACTCTTGCAGCAGTTGGACCAGTTCCATGGCGGCTCCTAATGCTGGGTTTCGGACTCCGGCGGCGGGCCGGCGAAAAAGGCCTTGAGGAAATAAAAGCCCTTGCTGCCGCCGCAGTCCACCGGCGCGCTGGCCAGGCGGCCCTGGCTGGAGATCATCTCATAGAGGTCGTCCACGATGGTGGCGAACAGCTCCAGGTCGGCCGGCGAGCGGTAGTAGCTCTCCAAAAGGGCGCTGAAGTCCGCCCCCAATTCAAAATAGCCCAACACGTGCAACAGATGGGCCTCGTCGCTGGAGCCCACGTAGATCAAGTGGGGGCAGCGGGCCAACTCCTCCACTTCCGGGCCCAGGCGCAGGGAGTTGGTCTGGTCGCAGTAGGGGCAAGCGGCGTTGATCACCTGGCCGCCTTGGCGGTCCGGGGGGGCGAACAGGGCCAGCTCCGGGGCGGTCATCTCCAGGTTGGGCTGCAGGCGGGTGAGTAGCTCCAGGTTGGGCGGGGCGCCCACGATGGCCGCGCACCAGGCGGCCCAGACCATCACCATCACCGCCGGGGCCAGGGCGTCGTCCACCTCGCGCATGCCCCCGCCCAGGGTAAGCCAGGTCAACAGCTCCGAATCGTTGTTCATTTCAATCAGACGCGGTTTGGCCAAAACCGCCCGCGCCGCCTGGCTGGCCTTGGGGTCGGCGCTAGCCGGTTCCATGCCGGCGGCGGCCAAGCCCCGCTTGGTCAGGGTGGACAGCTCGTCCGCCGCCGCCTGGCGGATGTCGGCCCCCCCGGCCAGGGCCTGGGTCAGATAGTCCTCCACCAGCTCGAAGTCTTCCGGGTCCAGGCTGCCGTCGCGCACCGGGCCCAGGGAATAGAGCAGGCGGTGGAACAGCAGGGGCCGGTCGTGGCGCAGGCTGGCCAGCACCTGGGCCAGCACCGGCTCCGGGTCCTCCATGGCCCAGAGCCAAGCCAGGGGCGCGCGGCCTTCGGCGTTGGCCGGGTAGATGGTTTCCGCCGCCAGGGCCCCGCGCACAGTGAGATCGAAGACCTCTTCCGCCTCCAGGCCCAGAAGGCCCGGCTGGTTGAAGCAGAACGCCGGCCAGTCCAGCACTCTGAGCGGCGAGAAAAAGGCCCCCTCCACGATGCCGCGCACCAGGGCCAGTTCGCGGTACAGCTCCTCCGGGTTGCTCATGGCAGCTCGCCCTCCGGCTGGGGGTGTCGCGGTTCGGGGTCCTTAAGGAACTTTTGGTGGTACTCCTCCTCGTCCAGATGGCGCCTGAGCAGCTCGCTGATCTGCTGGAAGACGGCGGCCAGCTCCTCCTGACTCATTCGGGGCAGAATGGTGCGCATACACTCGTCATCAGAGAATTTTTGCAGATAAACCTGCACCGTGGCCTCGTCCCCGGGCCGGTCCAGGCCAAAACCCACCAGCCCGGTGTAGGTCTCCACGAAGTCGTGTGAATGCTGAGCCATGATTTATTTTCCCCTCTAGCGACCGGGCGGCCGCGCTTGCATTTATTCCGGCGCCTTTTTGCTCCGCCGGGCCAACAGGGCGGTGAGGCCCACGGCCAGGGCCAGGCGCGGGGCCAGCATCCAAAAGGCGCTGCCGCCTAGGAGCATGAA
>JANQFN010000299.1 GCA_028277825.1 Desulfarculaceae bacterium | reverse complement strand
CTGATCTCGGCCACCTCGTCCAAGAAGATGGTGCCCTTATCAGCCAACTCGAAGCGGCCGGGCTTACGCCGGATGGCGCCGGTGAAGGCGCCCTTTTCGTGGCCGAACAGCTCGGAACTGAGCAGGGTCTCGGGGTAGGCCGAACAGTTGACCACCACGAAGGGATCATCGGCCCGCTGGGAAAAGCGGTGGATGGTCTCGGCCAAAAGCCCCTTGCCGGTGCCGGATTCGCCCTCCAAAAGCACCGTGGTGTCGGTGTTGACCACGTTGTCCAGAATATCGGAAAGCGCCTGCACCTGGGCCGAGCCGCCCATGACCCGGGAGAGGTAGCGCCGCATCTCCAGGGTACGCTGGGCCTTTTGGCGCCCGAAGCGCTCGTTGATCAGGACCTCGTACAGGCTGCGGATGCGCAGCATCACCCGCACCCGGGTGAGCAAGTGCTCCACATCCACCGGTTTGGTGATGAAGTCCTCGGCGCCCAGGTCCATGGCCTTGCTGGCGCTGGCCTTGTCGCTGAGCGCTGAGAGCACCACCACCGGCACGTAGCGCAGCTTACCGTCCAGCTTGATGTGCTCCAACAACTGCCAGCCGCTCATGCCCGGCAGGATCAGGTCCAAAAGCAACAGGTCAAAGTCCTCGCCGCCCAGCCGCTCCAAGGCCTCCTCACCGGTGCCGGCCAGGTGAGTCTCATAGCCCTCGGCCTCCATCAGGGCGGAGAACAACTGCGCCGAGTCGGGCTCGTCCTCCACCACCAGGATGCGGGCGTGGGGTTTGCTATGAGGCAGCGTCACTTCGCTCAATTGGACTCAGGCTCCTCTGGTTTGAATTGACAACTCAGGCAGGCCCGGCCCAGGCGGTCCAGGGCCAGGTCCTGGTTAAGCTCGGGGCGGCGCTCGCTGGCTCCCCCCAGTTGTGGCCCCAGGCTGCCCAACTCGGGGCAGGTGCCGGCGGGCAGGTGCAGACAGCGGGTCCAGAGGGGATCGTCTTGCATGGCGGGCTCCTTGAAGGCGGTTAGCGAGGCCGCGGCACCCAGTTAGCCTGAGATGAAAAATCTTAGCATTTGCCTCGCGCGGCCTCAAGGGCCAGCAATCCCCGCCGATAAAAGGCAGCGGAGAATCCTCCCTAAAAGGCGGCATGGATAGAGGGCCAATGGCGGGGCTTGCATGAAAACCCCGGCCGGGTTAATTTGTAAGGCCATGATCATCGCAGATTTGCACATACATTCCCGCTTCTCCCGGGCCACGGCCAAAAACCTGAATCCGGAAAACCTCTGGCTCTCAGCCCAACAAAAAGGCGTGGATCTGGTGGGCAGCGGCGACTTCACCCACCCGGCCTGGGTGGAGGAACTGGCCGAAAAGCTGGTGGAGGACGGCCAGGGGGCCTATGAACTGCACCCGGAGCTGGCTGGGCCCTTGCAGGCCGAGGTGCCCGCCGCCTGCCGCCGGCCGGTGAAGTTTTTGCTTTCAGGTGAGATCAGCACCATCTACAAGCGCCACGGCAAGACCCGCAAGGTGCACAGCCTGATCCTCATGCCCAACCTGGAGGCGGCCCGGCGGCTTAACGCGCGCCTGGACCAGCTGGGCAATATAGTGAGCGACGGGCGCCCCATCCTGGGCCTGGACACTAGAGACCTGTTGGAGTTGTGCCTGGAGGTGGAGCCCTCGGCGGTCTTCATCCCGGCTCACGTGTGGACCCCCTGGTTCAGCCTGTTCGGCTCTAAAAGCGGCTTTGATTCCCTTGAAGAGTGTTTCGGCGACCTCAGCGGCCACATCCATGCCCTGGAGACCGGGCTCTCCTCAGACCCGGCCATGAACTGGCGGCTCAGCGCCCTGGACAACTGCCTGCTGGTGAGCAATTCGGACGCGCACAGCCCGGCCAAGCTGGCCCGGGAGGCCAACCTCTTCGACTGCCCGCCCAGTTATGACGACGTCGCCCGGGCCCTGAGCAGCCCGGAAGAGCCGGGCTTCAAGGGCACCCTGGAGTTTTTTCCGGACGAGGGCAAATACCATTTGGACGGACACCGCAAGTGCGGGGTGCGCCTGACCCCGGAGGAGACCGCGGGCTACGGCGGAATCTGCCCCCAGTGCGGCAAACCCCTGACCGTGGGGGTGCTCAACCGGGTGGAGGAACTGGCCGACCGTCCGGCCGGGGCCAAGCCAAAGCATGCCCGGGACTACGAATCCCTGGTCCCCCTGGACGAGGTGCTCTCTGAGGTGATGCAGCGGGGCCCGAACACCAAGGGAGTGCGAAACGCCCTGGCCGAAGTGGTGAGCCGCCTGGGACCGGAACTGTACATCCTGCGCCAGGCGCCACCCGAGGACCTGGAGCGGGCCGGCGGGCCGGTGTTGGCCGAGGCCATAAAGCGCATGCGCGCGGGCAAGGTCTGGCTGGAGGGGGGCTATGACGGCGAGTTCGGGGTGGTGAAACTGTTTTCGCCCAGCGAACGCCAAGAACTCAAGGGGCAAAAGCTATTCTGGAACCTCAAGCCCAGCCGTACCCCCAAGAAAAAGCCCCCTAAACCCAAGAAAGAAAAGGCCCCTGAGGTGTCCCCGGAAGCCCCGCTTTTGACTACCCTGGACCCGGCCACCGAGGGGCTCAACCGGCAGCAACTGGCCGCGGTGGAGCACCGGGGGCCGCCGCTTTTGGTCCGCGCCGGCCCGGGGGCTGGCAAAACCAGGGTGTTGGTGCAGCGGGCGGTGGGGCTGATCGAAGAGGGCGTTGATCCCAACCGGATTTTGATGATCACCTTCACCAGGAAGGCGGCCGCCGAGTTGGGCGAGCGCCTGGCCCGGCAAAAAACCGCCGCCGCCGGGGTGCGGGTATCCACCTTCCACGCATTGGGCCGCCGGGTGCTGGCCCAGGCCCTGGGCCAGCCGCCGCCTCTGTTGGAGCCCGAGGCCCGCCAGACGATTATCGCTGAATTGGCCAAGGGCGGCGATTGGCGCCCAACGGACCTGGATCTGGCCATCACCCGCCTGAAACAGCGCATAACCGCCGAGCCCGATCAGGAACTGGCGCCCTTGTGGCAGGCCTACCAGGAGGCCCTGCAACAGCAGGAGGCCTGGGACCTGGACGACCTGGTGCGCGGCGCGGTGCTCATGATGCGCGAAGACCCTGACCTGGCCCGGTCCTGGTCGGATCGTTATGAACACATCCTGGTGGATGAGTACCAGGATTCCAACCCCGCTCAGGTGGCCCTTTTAAAGGCCCTGGCTGCCAGCGGGGCCCCCTTGACTGCCATCGGCGACCCGGATCAGGCCATATACGGCTTCCGGGGTGCGGATCGCGGCGGCTTTTTGAACTTCGCCCAGGACTTCCCCGGCGCCGTGGAGATGGGGCTGACCACCAACTACCGCAACAGCGCCCCGTTGCTGGCCGCGGCTCAGGGTCTATTGGCCAAGCAGACTGACCCCGGCCGTTTGGAACTGAACGCCAAGGAGCTGGAGGGTGAGCCTCCCTTGGTCATGGAGTTGGCCTCGCCCCGGGCCGAGGCGGTGTGGGTGGCCGGCAAGATAGCCGAGCTGACCGGCGGGCTGGACTCGCGCCAGGTTGAAGCAAACCCGGCCGGTCAGGAGTTGGCGCCCAAGGACATCGCGGTGCTCTACCGCCTGCACGCCCAGGCCCCTGCCTTGGCCGAGGCTCTGGCCCGGGCTGGAGTGCCTTTTCAGGTGGCGGCCGATGAGCCCCTGGCCGAGAACGACCCCTTGGACTTCAAGGCCCAACGGGTCAGTCTGCTCTCCCTGCACGCGGCCAAGGGCCTGGAGTTCGAGGCGGTTTTCGTCGTGGGGGTGGAGGACGGGCTTTTGCCCTACCGGCCGCCCCAGGGCCGCCCGGCGGAGGCGGATGAGGAGCGGCGCCTGCTCTATGTGGGCTTCACCCGGGCCCGGCGGCTGTTGTTCTTGAGCCGCGCCAACCGGCGCACCCTGTTCGGCAAGTACCGCAGGCCCCTGGCCTCGCCCTTTTTGGCGGACATCCCCGAGGCCAGCCTGAGCAAAAAGAAAATCAAGGCCAAGCCCCGCGCCAGGCAGATGGACCTGTTCGGCTGATAAAGGCGGGTCTGCCTGATGGGGGCCCGGCCGCTCAGCG
>JANQFN010000287.1 GCA_028277825.1 Desulfarculaceae bacterium | reverse complement strand
TCAACCCGTGAGCCACATTCGATTAGTGATAAAAAACCTGTTGAACTCCGGTAAGTCACTGGAGGCATAGCGAGCAAGAGGAGTTAGTAGGGAGATGGGTGCTTCCCAATATTTTCTTTCCGGTCTCACGGTAGCGATAGGAATCTTTGTGGCCTTCGTTGGCTATCAGCAGTTTAGAGTGCAAAAAGCCAGGTTCAAACTGGACCTGTTTGAGAACACGAGACTGCAAGAAGTGTTTGTGCCCTACCTCGGGTTTGCATCTTGGTCGTAACCCCAGGCTAGAGCCCTGATGCAAATAACGGACACTCATTTATTCATTAATAACCTCCTTTCTTGTTTTTTCATGGAGGTTGAAATCCCGCTATCAACCGAACCGTGCCTCATCCGGCGGCTTATGGTATATATCCCTATTCATTGAAGCTATATTGCTAACCACACCCAGCGGAGCACTTGCCTCATGGCCGGCGCGCCCCCCCGCATAGTGGTTGCCGCCTTGCGCGGCGGCAGCGGCAAGACCACCATGACCCTGGGCCTGATCTCGGCTCTGGCCCAGCGGGGTTTGTCCGTGGCGCCCTTCAAAAAGGGCCCGGATTACATCGATCCCTTCTGGCTGTCAGAGGCCGCCGGCCGGCCCTGCCGCAATCTGGACCCCTTTCTCATGGGGCCGGACCAGGTGCGGCGCTCCTTCATGTACCATGGCGCCGGCTTCGATACGGCGGTGATCGAGGGCAACCGCGGCCTGTTCGACGGCATGGACAGCCAGGGCTCCTATTCCAGCGCCGAATTGGCCAAGATATTGAAAGCCCCGCTACTCTTGGTTTTGGACTGCACCATGACCAGCCGCACCATGGCCGCCCTGGCCCTGGGCTGCCAACAGTACGACCCGGATCTGAACCTGGCCGGGGTTATCCTCAACCCGGTGGGCAATCCCCGCCAGGAAGGCGTGGTGCGCCAGGCCATCGAGGAGGCCACCGGCCTGCCGGTGTTGGGCGCGGTGCCCCGGCTGAAGCTGGACCTGCCCGAGCGCCACATGGGTCTGGTGCCCCCCCAGGAGCACGCCCGGGTGGCCGAAGCCCTGCATCAGGCCGCCCGCTCGGTGGCCGCCCACGTGGAGGTGGAGCGGGTGCTGGAGATCATGCAAGCCGCCCCCGGGTTGGAAGCCGACGGCCCGCCCCGGGGCCTGTTCCCGCAGGAAGAACCCAGCGGCGAGAGGCCGGTGATCGGGGTGATCCGGGACGCGGCCTTCGGCTTTTACTACCCCGAAAACCTGGAGGCGCTGGCCAACCACGGCGCCCGCCTGGAGTTTTGCTCCGCTTTGAGCGACCGGGGGCTGCCCGCAGTGGACGCCCTGTACATCGGAGGCGGCTTTCCCGAGACCCACGCCGCCGCCCTGGCCAACAACGCCTCCTTCCGCCGGGAAGTACGCCACGCCGCCGAAAACGGCCTGCCCATCTACGCCGAGTGCGGGGGCTTCATGTATCTGGGCCGAAACCTCATCGTGGAGGACATGGCCTACCCCATGGCCGGGGTTTTCCAGATGGATTTCGCCATGCAAAAGCGGCCCCAGGGGCACGGCTACAGCATCTGCCGGGTCAGCGGCGCCAACCCGTTTTTGCCCCTGGATTACGAGTTCAAGGCCCACGAATTTCACTATTCCCAGCCCCTGCCCGCCGAGGGGGCCGAGTTGGACTTCGCCTACCAGGTGCTGCGGGGCAAGGGCATTCTTCAGCACCGGGGCGGGCTGGCTAAGGGCCGGGTATTAGGCACCTATCACCATGTGCACGCCTTGGGCTCCACCCGCTGGGCCCCGGGTCTGATCCAGGCGGCAAAAAGCCAGTAATTTCTTGACAGAAGCCTGCCTGACCGATATGGTGTGCGGTGTTGTGAAAACTTGCTCCAAGCATCAGGAGGGATTTGTAAATGGCCGACGTTAATGAGATCAGAGCCCTGGTTACCCAGGTCATGGAGAAGAAGAAAAAGCGCCTGATGATGAAAGACCTCTACAAGGCGGTCACCAAGATCGACGACAGCATCTCCAAGCGCGAGTTGAAGAAAGCCACCACCACCATGATCCAGGATCAGACCCTGGAGTACTGGTCCAGCGGCTCCACCACTTACTTTGCCCTGCCCGGCGCCGGCCCCCACGCCGAGGGCGAGGACTAGAAGACCTATAGGGCCCGGCTGTTCCGGGCCGCCTGATTCCTCCGCCGCAGTCCGGGCCTGATGGTTCGTCGCTGGGCGGAGGTTTATTTTGGCGGTGGGCCGGCCGGCGGGTCCGCGAGGCGAATACATCATGTCCGATACCATAGACAATCTTACCGGCATCCCCGAAGATGACTTCCACCGCCAGGGGCTCATCGACCGCCTGCGCCAATATGTGGCGGCCGACCCCAGCGCCTGGAACGTGCGCTACAACCTGGGCGTGGCCCTGTTGGCCGACGGCAAGCCGGAAGAGGCCTTGCCCGAGTTTGTCGAGGTGCTTAAGGTGTCGCCCAAGCACCTGGAATCGATGATAAACATCGCCGGGATCCACCTGGGGGCCAGCCGGCCCGATCAGGCCCTGAAGGTGCTCACCTCCGCGCTCAAGGCCTGGGACATTCCCATTGTGCGGGCCAACTTGGGCGTGGCTTATTTGCAGATGGGGCACCTGGAAGAGGCGGCGCGGGAGTTGAAGATCGCGGTGAATTCAGCACCTAACATGCCCGATGCCCTGACCAACCTCTCCACGGTGTTTTTGCAGCAGGGCGAGTTGGAGCACGCCGAGGAGGCGGCCAGCGAGGCCCTGAAGCTCAACGACCAGTTCGGCATGGCCCACAACAACTTGGCGGTGATATTGACCGAAAAGGGAGATACTGAAAAGGCCCGCTTCCATGCCCTCAGAGCCAAAGAACTGGGTTATCCGGTTCACGGCGAACTATTGGAGCAGCTGGGCCTGGAGCAATAGTCTGGAAAATTCCATAGATGAAATAATTCACTTGACCTGAGCGCTTTGGGCGGATATGGACAGTATGGCCCTTTAAGTTCTGGACAAGGAAAAGCTTGACAAAGTCCCGGGAAGCGGGGATAGAAACCAAGTGGGTTTTTCCGGGTCGCGGCCAATTCGCTGTCGGCCCGTTTGCACATAAAGTAAGTCCGCCATCTGTGACGGGCATGAGTTAATGCGGATTCGGGTCTGTCCCGAATGACTTTGGCACCAAGGAGGACAAGTTATGTTCGAGGTAGTAGTTGATGCTGACAAGTGCATCGGCGACGAGGAATGCGTGGAGGTCTGCCCGGTAGACGTGTATGAAATGCAGGACGGCAAGGCCGTGCCCGTTGCCGCTGATGAGTGCCTGGGCTGCGAGAGCTGCATTGAGGTCTGCGAGTCGGACGCCATTACCATCACCGAGACCTAGAATAATCCGGACCAATTGGATCCAGATATAAGGGTCCGGCCGGGAGCGATGAGTTCCTGGCCGGACTTTTTTTATTGATTACAGGGGCACTTGTACCTCTCTGATTTTTGATGACCCCTATTAGAATAAAATTCCATATACATAAAGCATGTTTGATGATACTTGTGGCACGTGGAGGCCCACCACTCGCAGCAGTAAGTCCTGATGTCGACATCGCATCTCCAACTAAGACAACGTCCTTCATCAGACCTTCTTTCACAGTCGCAATTCCGTGGGATCGGATTATCTAATGGTAACCCCGATTCCGATTTTGTATGCACCGACCTGCTTCCCATGTAATCTCCGCTATTACAATAGCAGGAGACCTTGTAGGCGCAGGCCAGACCGGCAGGCAGCATAATACTCACTGCCACAGCCAATACCATCAACAAGGCACACCTTGAGTACAATGATTTGCGCAAAATTCCCCACCTCCCCGTGTTCGCCACGATTTGGCCGTCAGTTAAGCGGTAATCACAGTATCCTGTATTTTGGGCATGGTAGAATATCTACTTTCCCCCGGTCAACCGCGTATCCCCGCTTAGCCAATGCTCAGCACCGCCCGGTAATAGTGCGCCAGGGAAAACGGGGGAGCCACATGCACCCACCAATGGCGGCTGTGGTAGGAGGCGCGGGACCAAAGCTCTAATGATCCGTGGAATCATCCTCTCCACGGACTTGGGGGATAAAATAATAGGACCGGCCCATTCGGGCCGGTCCTAGAGCCACAGGGTATGGCTTGAGCGTTACTATTTCTTCTTAGGATGGCACTCCCTGCACTTGGTGGGTGCGGTGGACTTCTTGTTCTTCTTCTTGAAGGCCTTATGGCAGCCTTGGCAGTTCTTGTGATAGGCGTCTTTGGTGCTGTAGGTTTTCACGCCATCTATCTTGATGTACTTCTTTTTGGAATACGTGTGACAGGAGGAGCACTTGGCGACCTTATCGCCGTCCTTCCATACGTTCTTGCCGTCCTTATACACGTGGTGGCAGTCGGCGCACTTGATCTTGTAGTCCACGCTGTGCTTCAAGTGAGTGAACTTGACCGGGGTTTTCTTGTACTTCTTGAAGGCCGGGTCCTTGATCATGAAGGTGTCTTCCACCTTGCCGGACTTGGTATCCTGGGCAACGGCCATGGTGCCCATCAGCGCGGCGGCGGCAAAGGCCAGAACCACCAGAATCGCGATGCTACACTTCCTCATATCCCTGTACTCCTCCCCTGTTGCCGGAGCTTGTTATAAGCGAAATACTTCACGAGCTTTCGCTGTTTATATTTTAACAAAGGCGGCCTGTCAAGGAAATTCAATCTAAACCGGCGGCTTAAGCCCCCTAGCAGCGTTCAGGCCTTATTCGTCGGCCTTGACCTCCTCCCAGAGGTCGTCCAACTCTTCTGCCGAGCAACCCTCCAGGGAGAGGCCCCGCTCCTGGGCCAGGGCCTCCATGGCGGTAAATCGTCTGTAAAAACGAAAGTTAGCGCTCCTGAGCGCCGCCTCGGCTTTCAATCCTTTGTGCCGGGCCCACTGGGCCCAGGCAAACAGCACATCGCCCAACTCCCGCTGGGCCTCCTCGTCGCCGGCCGCCGCGGCCAGTTCGGCCATCTCCTCGCTGATCTTGGCCCTGACCCCTCTAGCGTCGGGCCAATCGAAATTCACCAGGGCGGCCCGCTGGCCCAGGCGCTGGGCCCGGGCCAGGGCCGGGGCGGCCAGGGGCACGCTGTCCAACAGACCCTCATAGTTTCCCGCCTGTTCCTCCCGCTTGATATCCTCCCAGCGCTGTTTGACCGCACTGGCATCCTCGGCCCGGCCATCGCCGAACACATGGGGATGGCGGCGGATCATCTTGGCCTCCACCTGCTCTGTCACCTGGCTCAGGTCGAAGTCGCCGGCCTCGGCGAAAAGCTGGGCCTGGAACACCACCTGGAACAGGAGATCGCCCAACTCGCCCTTGATTAGCTCAGGGTCACCTGATTCTATGGCCTCAAGGGCCTCGTAGGCCTCTTCCAACAGGTAGTTGGCTGCACTACGCGGGGTCTGCTCCCGGTCCCAGGGGCATCCGTCGGGGGCGCGCAGCCGGGCGGCCAGGGCGGCTAGCCGGGCCATCAACTCGCCCAGGTTCTTGCCGCCCGGGGGGTGGCTCACTTCTGGTCCTTGCCCGTCGGCGGCACCAGGCCGGCCCGCTCCTGCAGGCGGCGGGTGAGGTCGTCGGGGAACAGGTCCACCAAATAGCGGCCGCCCTGCACCACATACGGCGCCAGTACCGACTGCTTGAGCGGAGACATGACGGTGAAAGGGTTCATCAACAAGAGCAGGTTGATCAAAAGATAGGAGATGAGAACGCCCTTGGCCAGGCCCACCAGGCCGCCCAGGGCCCGGTCCAGGCCGGACAGAGGCCCGGACCTGACCAGCTTGTGGGCCAGACCGCCGATCCAGAGAAACAGGCCGAAGACCACCAGCAGGATCAGGCCGAAGGCCACCGCCCCCCACCAGTTGGAGCTGATCCCGCTGACAGTCGAAATCAGGGCGGCCAGGCTCTGGTAGAACATGGCCGAGACCACCACCGCGATCACCGCCCCCACCAGGCCGAAGGCCTCGCGCACAAAACCGCGCACCAGGGCCTTTACGAAAAAGAAGACCAAGAGGATCAACAGGCCCAGGTCCAGAAGGTTGGGGGTCGGCTCCATAGTGAGTAAAGCTGTATCACGCAAGTCATTGAAATGTCAAGGGCCCCGGCGAGGGGCCAAACCAAATAAAACTATTTATAACAAAGGTTTAGCTATCAAGGCCTCTCCCAGGCCAGCCTCCGGCCACTTGCCGGGCCGCCACCTGGTGTGGTAAAGGTTGGCCAGAGGTAAAAACATGACAATCTACAGCCAAACCATGGAGTTGCAGGGCAGTGCCGACACCGACCTGCACGACGTGACCTCCGCCGTGGCCCAGGCCGCGGCAGACAGCGGGTGCGAGCGGGGCAACATCCTGATCTTCACCCCCGGTTCCACCGCGGCGGTGACCACCATTGAGTATGAGTCCGGGGCCCTCAGCGACCTGGCCCGGGTGCTGGACCAAGTGGCGCCCCGAGACGGTTACTACGAACACAACGAGCGCTGGGGCGACGGCAACGGTTACAGCCACGTGCGAGCTGCCCTCATGGGTCCCTCCCTGACCGTGCCCCTGGTGGAGGGCCGGCCCCTTTTGGGCACCTGGCAGCAGGTGGTGGTGTGCGATTTCGACAACCGGGCCCGCAAGCGGCGGGTGCTGATCCAGGTGCAGGGGGAGTAGCTTTGAACCAGGAGCCCTCCCCCCAAGAACGCCTCAGCTTCGGCGACCAAGACGCTCTGCGCACCCTTCTGGGCGCCCGGGACGCCAACCTGCGCCTCTTGGCCCAGACCGCCGGCGTGGCCGCTCGCGCCCGGGGCAACGAGATCACCCTGTCCGGTGATCCCGAGGACACCGGCCTGGCCCGGCTGGTCCTGGAGCAGCTCTACGAGCTGATCAAGCAGGGCTACCCGGTGTATGAGATGGACGTGGAGTTCGCCCACCGCATCCTGGCCGGGGACCCCGGCGCCCAGCTCAAGGACATTTTTCTGGATCAGGTCTACCTCACCGGCAAACACCGGGTGATCAGCCCCAAGACCTTGAACCAGAAGGCCTACATGGAGGCCATGCGCGAATACGACATCGTCTTCGGCATCGGCCCGGCCGGTACCGGCAAGACCTATCTGGCCATGGCCATGGCGGTGGACAGCCTCTTAAAAGGCAAGGTTGACCGCATCGTGCTGGCCCGGCCGGCGGTGGAGGCCGGCGAAAAGCTGGGCTATCTGCCCGGCGACCTGGCCGAGAAGGTCAACCCCTATTTGCGCCCCCTATACGACGCCTTGCACGACATGATGGATTTTGACAAGGCGGGCCGGCTCATGGGCAAGGGGGTAATCGAGGTGGCGCCTTTGGCCTTCATGCGCGGCCGCACCTTAAACAGCGCCTTCGTGATCCTGGACGAGGCCCAGAACTCCACCTCCGAGCAGATGAAGATGTTTTTGACCCGGCTGGGCTTCGATTCCCGGGCGGTGATCACCGGCGACATCACCCAGGTGGATCTGCCAAACGGCACCACCAGCGGTCTGATCGAGGCCAGACACCTGTTGGACAAAATCCAGGGCATCGCCTTCGTGGACTTCACCGAGGCCGACGTGGTGCGACACCACCTGGTCAGGCAGATCATCCTGGCCTATGACCAGGCGGGGAGCTGATCGGGCCGGGGGCCGGGGAAGATGAAGAGGTTGGTAAGGAAAGAAAAGGGGTTGCCACCAGGTCCCCAAACGGCAGGTGACAGCAAGGGTTAAAAAGGCTGGCAAAGGAAAAGGCCAGTGGTTTAGCCGGCACCTTAACCTGTCCGCGGAGCGGCGAATGCTCTAGACGGGTGCGATGTAAGAGGGTGTGGGCCTGCTGTAATAACTGCAAGCCCAAGCCGGCGAGTTTATTTCGCGGAACTTTGGCTGGGGGAGAGGGCCAGGTGAAGGACGGAGCGCGAATTCTTTTAAATGAACAACCCCGCCGCAAGCAGCGGGGTATCAAGAGGAAGATTTCAGCTTTGTAGCGCGGCAAGCCGCGGGGAATGAACCCCCGTATGGGGGTTCAAAACCTCTTTGTCTTCGGCCCTCGACTAAAGCCGGGGCTTGCGTCATTCTTAGGGAAACCCCGGCCAAGTGAGACGAGCCTCAAGTGACCGTACTTTTAGACAACCGGCAGACCCGGCCCCTGGACGAGGAGGCGCTGAGCGCGCGGGTCCTGCGGGTGATGGGGGCGCTTAAGCTGGATGAGGAGGCGGAGTTGTCCCTGGTGATCTGCGGGGACGATGAGATCGCCCAGCTCAACCGGCAATACCTGGACCGGCCGGGCCCCACCAACGTGCTGGCCTTTGCCCAGGGCGAGGGCACCGGCGCCGGGCTCAACCCCGGGCTGTTGGGCGACGTGGTGGTGAGCATCGATACCAGCCTGCGCGAGGCGGCTGAAAACGATTTGGACCCGGACGAGCATTTGGTGCGCCTGGTCATCCACGGCCTGTTGCACCTGTTGGGGCATGACCATGTGGCCGGCGGCCAGGAGGCCGAGCGCATGGAGGAGTTGACCGAGGAGCTTCTTTGGGGGAGCGCCCCGTAGCATTTATATAGAAAGGAGGGCTGGCTGTGGCCCGACTCAGCGTAAACGTGGATCACGTGGCCACCCTGCGCCAGGCGCGGGGCATCGACGAGCCGGACCCGGTGTGGGCGGCGGTCTTGGCCGAAAAGGCCGGTGCCGACGGCATCATCGTGCATCTCAGGGAGGACCGGAGGCACATCCAGGACCGGGACCTGAGGGTGCTCAAGCAGGTGGTCAAGGGCAAGTTGAACATGGAGATGGCCGCCACCGAGGAGATGATCACCATCGCCGGCCAGGTGGGGCCCGATCTGTGCACCCTGGTGCCGGAAAAGCGCCAGGAGCTGACCACCGAGGGCGGTCTGGAGGTGGCCGGCAGCCTGGACAAGATCACCGATGTGGTGGGGCGCCTGCAGGGTGCGGGCATCGTGGTGAGCCTGTTCATCGACCCCAGCTCCGAGCAAATCAAGGCCGCCCACCAGAGCGGGGCCCGGGTGGTGGAGCTGCACACCGGCACCTACTGCGACGCCAAGGACGAAGAGGCGCGCCAACGTCATTTGCAGGCCCTGGAGGACGCCGCCCGCCTGGCCCACCGCCTGGGCCTGGAGGTGGCCGCCGGCCACGGCCTGAATTTGACGAACGTGCTGCCACTTTTGAGCATGCCCGAGATCGTGGAGTATTCCATCGGGCATTCCATCGTGGCCCGGGCGGTGTTCGTGGGTTTTGAGCAGGCGGTGGGCGAGATGCTGGCCCTGGTACGCACCGCGGCCACCGAACGGCCGGCCGAGCCGCCCAAGCGGCGCCTGTGATCGCCGGGCTGGGCATAGACCTGGCCCAGGTGGAGCGCATCGAGGGGGCCTGGCGCCGCTTTGGTCAGCGCTTTTTGGAGCGTTGTTTCACCCCGGCCGAGGCCCAGCTTTGCCTCAGCC
>JANQFN010000260.1 GCA_028277825.1 Desulfarculaceae bacterium | reverse complement strand
CCGGACCACCTTGACGAATTCCTGATCCAGGCCATGGGCCACACCAAGAAGGTGCTGCCTTATTTTGATCTGCCCTTTCAGCACATCGCCCAGCCGGTGCTCATGGCCATGAACCGCAAGCGCACCAGCAACCGGCTGCGCACCCTGGTGGAGCAGATCCGGCGTCTGTCTCCCCGGGCCGTGCTCCGAACCACCCTGCTGGTGGGCCACCCCGGCGAGGGCGAAGCCGAGTTCGATGAATTGATGGATTTCGTGAAACAAACCCGTTTTGACCACTTGGGCGTATTCGCCTACTCCCCCGAACCGGGCACCGCCTCGGCCAAGCTGCCCGCGCCGCCCCCTGAGGCCGCCGCCGAGCGCCACGAGCGGATCATGGCCGCCCAGCAGGTGATCAGCCGGGAAAAACTGGCCACTTTGGTGGGGGAGCGCCTGCCCCTTTTGGTGCTGGGCCCGCATCCGGAGAGCGACCTGTTGTGGTGGGGCCGCCTGGCCCGGCAGGCCCCGGAAGTGGACGGCCACGTCATCATCACCGAGGGTTCGGCCCGGCCCGGCAGCATCGCCCCCTGCAAGATCAACGCCTCCCACGACTACGACCTGGAGGCCGCCCTGCTGCCGCCCACCGCCGCCTAGGGCATCCAATTCCCACGGGCGGTCTTAACAAGCGCCGGCCAAGGTGCCATACTTGAATCGGACCTGAACCACGGGAGCCGAGCATGCCCGCGCCCAGCCAGCATATTTCACATAGGTTGGGCGGTATTATCTACCCGTACTCTACTGATTTGTTAATAGGGTAAACAACTTTCTCAATTGGAGGTGCCAATTGTACCTGGGCCCGGCACAGCCAGACGCCGGCAGACAAGGCGCCTGGCAAGCGAGGGCCGTAGTCGTAGCTAAAGCTACGTCGAGGCCCAAGCGCAGCCAGCAACACAGTATGCCGGTGTCTGGCGCAGCCGGACGCCCGGCCTATGTGAAATATGCCGGCTAAGGCCTTGCCATACAAAGACCTGGGAGAGAGGGCCATGGACCTCTTCTCCCTGCTCATGGTCTACGTGGGGCTGATCGGCATCCTGCTCCTGGGCACTCTGGCCCTGATCTGGTTCTTGATGCGCCTGTTCGCCTGGGCGGATCTGTACCACCCCACCGGCCCCATCAACCGCAACATGGGCCGCCTCATGGTCCTGGCCATGGTGGTGTACACGGTCTGCGGCACCATCACCTTGATCTTTTACTGGTTTTACCTCACCCCCCGCCCGGTGGAGCAGGAGGTCCGCTTTATCGGAGGAGGCTAGCCCGAATATTTCATGAAAATTTCCCATGATTCTTCCTATGAAAAGATGTGTGGTCTGGTTTGGCAACCGACCAGGCTGGAGCCGTTGCCACACTGCATTGCATGATCCCCAGAGGGATCATGGGAAATTTTCACCCTGCGGGCGAGCCCCAGAGGCCCCTTTGCTGCGTTATCAAGAACGCCGCGTACTAAGAGTACTGCGGCGTCCTTGAGTGCCTTGCAAATGAACCTCTGGAACTCGTGAAAAATCCGGGCTATGAATCCATCCCGTCTGTATGAAATAAAATGGGGCTGGAGGAATCTTTCTTTTTTCCAAA
>JANQFN010000259.1 GCA_028277825.1 Desulfarculaceae bacterium | reverse complement strand
CGACTTGGTGGTCACGTTGAAAAAGGCGCTGAACACGCCGGTGCCGGTATAGGGCCCGTTGGCGAAGATCAGCGGGTTGTCCGGCGACAGCGGGTCCACTTGGGGCGGGGCCAGATCGGCCAGGAGCTTGATGCCCCAACCGCGGCCGCCGATGAAGTCTTTTAAGTCCTGTTGGTTGCTGGCCTCGGTGACCAGGCTGACCTGGTTCAGGTCCACCCTAAGGGTGCTTCCCATGTAGCTGCTTGCCGACATCTTATAAAACTCCCGTATCAAATAATTCGGCTCTCTAAAGGGCCGGGCTTGCCTCGAATCCGGCGGCCACCGCTTCCATGATGCCGGCCGTTCCCTGGCATTCGCCCACGGAGATTAGCTCGTAGCCCTTGCCTTCCAGCATGGCCTGCAGTGCATTTTCGGCCTGGCTGCCCACGTACAGGGTGACGTTGTCAACGTCCCCCAGAGTGATAGTATCGCCGCCGCGGTCGATGGTCACCTCTTTTCCATCCACCGAGACCACTTGCGCTTTGTTAAAGACGTTGAGCGCCGAATTGATCAGGCGGTTCATCAAGACCGGAGGCACCGTGATGCCCGGATCGGCGCCGGTTTTCTTTCCCAAACCGGGCTATAGCTAGTCCGCCGTCTCCGGCAGGTTCTGGTGCTGTTGCATGTAGGCCAAAAAGTCTTCCAGGGCCTCGTCAATGTGGCTGCGCACCACGTGCTCCAATTCCCGTGGGTCGGTTTGCGCGCCGGCGAACAGGTTGAGCATCTTCTCGTGCACCTCCAGGGCCTTTTTGAAATCCGCCCGGTGATAGCGGTAGGAGACGAAAAACCACAGCCGGTGCATGCGCAGGGTACCCAGCATCCCGATCAATAGCTCGTTGCCCGAGGCCTGGATAAAGGTCTCGTGGAACTTCAGGTGCTGCTGTCGGTAAAGCTCGGCGTCGCCCAACTCCCCGGCCCGCTGCATGCCCAAAAGGGCCTGTTTCATCTGCTCCAGTTGCTCCCCGGTTATGTGGGCGTAGGCCTCGCGGGCGGCCAGGCCTTCCAGGGCGGCGCGCACCGGGAAATGCTCCTGCACGTCGGCTACGGTAATCTCACGCACAAAGGTGCCCCGGCGGGGGATGATCACCACCAGGCCCTTTTTCTCCAGATCCCGGAAGGCCTCGCGCAGAGGCGAACGGCTGATGCCCAACTGCTTTTGCAGATCGGTCTCCACCAACTGCTCGCCGTGCTTCAAGGTGCCGTCCAAGATCGCCTCGGACAGCACCTGGGAAACCTGTTCGGTCAGCACCTTGGGCCTGAACTGGCCTTTGTCGACTTTTTCTCCGAGGTCCGCCATCTTCCCCCTCCAGGTCCGCGGTCAGCCCAGCCGGCCGCCTGCCACGACTTAAGGCTCCTCGTATAGCTTCACCACCCCGATGGCGTCCGGCTGGCAGACGTCCAGGCAAAGCCCGCACAAGGTGCACTCGTCCTCATTGGCTTCCAGGCTGTGGGGTTTGTCGCCGTTTTCAGCGAATATCTTGACCGGGCAGACGCCCAGGCACTTGCCGCAGTCGGCCAGGCCCAGGCAACGCCCTTGGTCTATTTCCAGCTTGATGAACAGGCCCATAGGTTAAACACCGCAAAAAAAATTAGTTAGTCTTGCTCGTCCAGCAGCGCAGCCAGGCGCATGGTGCGCCGGGCCTCATCCACCACCGGTTTGTCCACCATCTTGCCTTCCACCGAGATGGCACCCTGCCCGGCGGCCTCGGCCTCCTCAAAGGCGGCCACCACCTTGGCTGCGAACCGGATCTCCGCCTGAGTGGGCGAGAAAACCCGGTTGATCACCTCCACCTGATTGGGGTGGATGCACAGCTTACCCTGAAAGCCGAACTGCTTGGCCCGCCTGGCGTCGATTTCCAGGGCGTCCAGGTCCTTGAGGTCGATCAGATAAGGCGTGTCCAGGGGAGGCTCCAGGCCGGCGGCGCGGCAGGCCAGGGTGATGCGCGAACGGGGATAGATAAGCTCCTCGCCGCTGGCGCTGATGGAGGTGCCCAGGTCCAGGGTGTAGTCAGCGGCGCCAAAGGCACAGGTGTGCACCCTGCCGGTCCCGGCACCGGCCAGGGCGATGGCGTCCAGATTGACCACACCCATGGCGGTTTCGATCAGGGCGATGACCGGCAGGGCCCCGGACTCCAGGCCCGCGGCCTCCTCCACCGCCGATATCATGCCATGAACCCTCTCCACATCGTCCGCGCTCTGCACCTTGGGCACCATCAGCCCGGCGGGACCAGCGGGAACTACGGCCTCCAAGTCCGCTTCCACCAGATCGCCGTCCACGGCGTTGACCCTGACCAGCACCCGGGAGCTGTCTCCTTGGCTTAGATAGCCGGCCACCCCGGCCCGGGCCTCGGCCTTTTGGGCCGGGGGCACCGCGTCCTCCAGATCGATCAAGACCATGTCCGCCGGCGTGGCCAGGGCCTTGTCCACCCGATCCAGGCGGTTGCCGGGCACGAACAAAGCGCTGCGTATGGCTCCCAGGGCGGCCATCTCAGCCCTCCCCGTCCAGGGCCTCTTTGATCAGAGGCACGATGTCGGAAAACTTGTCCGCCACCTTGATGCCCGCCTCGATAAACTGCTCCCGCTTGGAGCGGGCGCTGCCACGATCTCCCTCCACGATGGTGGCGGCGTGGCCGAAGCGCACCCCGGGCATGCTGTCCACGAAGCGGCCGGCCAGAAAGGCCACGATGGGCAACTTGACCTCATTGTCCCGGTACCAGGCGGCCAAATGCTCCTCGATCACCCCGCCGGGCTCGCAGAACAAGACCACCGCTTTGGTCTCCGGGTCGGCCTCGAACAAGGGAATCAGTTCCAGAAAGTTGCAGCCCACCATGGAGTCGCCGCCGATGGAAATGCAGGTGGTCTGGCCGATGCCGGCGGTGGTCAACAGGTTGGCGATCTCGGTGGTCATGCCGCCACTGCGGGAAGCCACCCCCACCGGACCGGGGATGTAGGATTTTCTAACATCCTCCACCGGGCCGCCGGCCATGCCCAGCTTGACCCGCTCCGGGCAGATCAGCCCCAGGGTGTTGGGGCCGATCACCCGGGCGCCGGTCTCACGGGCCAACTCCAGCACCTCCACCACGTCTTTACGGGGAATGCGTTCGGTGATGATCACCAAAAGCTTGATGCCGTTGTCCAGGGCCTCCAACGCGGCGCCCTTGACCAGGGCCGGGGGCACCGAGATCACCGAGGCGTTGGCCGGATGATCGCGCACCGCCTGGCGCACGGTGTCAAACACCGGCACTCCGTGCACCTGCTGCCCGCCCTTGCCCGGGGTGCAGCCGGCCACCACCCGGGTGCCGTAGTCCAGCATGTCCTTGGTGAAGGAGGCCGCCTCCCGCCCGGTGATGCCCTGGATGATTACTCTTGCGTCCCGATCCGCTAAAATGGCCATTAGTATCCTCTAAGCCGCCGCGCGTCCCACGGCGATGGCCGCGGCCTCGTCGATGGAAACGCCGCGCTCGCTGTAGGGGACCCCGTATTTCTTGAGAATCTTGAAGCCCTCTTCCTCCCAGGCGCCGGGCACCCGAAACACGGCGATAGTCCGGGCCGGGTCCAGGCCCAGGGCCAGGACGCCCTTGATCACCCCCCGGGCGATGAGGTCCACCCTGGTGTTGGAGACCACGTTGGTGATCACCGAAATCTTACTCACCCCCGGTTTGGAGAGGATGTGCTTGGTCAACTCGGCCACTTTTTTGACCGAGGGGTTGCCGCCGATCTCGCAGTAGTTGGCCGGCTTGCCGCCGTGCTGCTGCACCGCGTCAAAGGCGGTGAGCGAGGCGCCGCCGCCGCCGATGATCAAACCCAGGTCGCCGTCGAACTCGATCACCCGGCCGGCCACCCCCCGATGGTCCAGGTTGTCGATCTCCGCCGCCTTGCGCTCGAACTCGCTTTGGGCCTTCTCGCTGACAAAGCGACCGGCCTGGTTTTCCAATTCGGCGAACTCTTTTTGCCGGAACAGGGCGTCGTCCTCGATGTCGGCGTGGCAGTCCAGGGCCACCAGGCCGCCGGATTTGGTCAATACCAGGGGATTGATCTCCACGATGGTGCAGTCATAGCGCAAAAAGACCTCGGCCAGGGTGGTCACCACTCCGGCCAGGCCCAAGAGCAGCTTGCCGGAGATGCCGGCCTGGCTGATCAACTCCCGCGCCTGGTGGGCCAACAGTCCCCAGCGGGCCGAGAAGTGACGCTTGTGCACTTTCTCCGGCCGCTCGGAGGCCAACTCCTCCACGTCCACCCCGCCCTCGGAGGCGAAGATGACCAGGGGCAGTTTGGCCACGGTGTCGTAGGTGACAGCCAGGAAATACTCTTTTTCTATGTCCGCCAAGCCCTCGGCCAGGATGCTGGTAGGGGTGTAGCCCCGGATGGAGGTGTTGAGCATATGGACCACGATCTCATCGGCCTGGGCCTGATCGTCTGCCCTCAGAACCCCACCGGCCTTGCCGCGGCCGCCCAAGGGGATCTGCACCTTGAGCATGACTGGAAAGTCCAGGCTGATGGGCCCTGGAGAGTTCAGGGTTTCACTGGGCGGCAGGGTGATGCCGTGGCGGCCAAGGATGGCCTTGGCCTCGAACTCCAATAGGCGCATATCGATCTCCATATATTGTCGACAATCGGCAGCGTACTTTCCGTCTGTTGCCTTTGTCAAGGGTGGCCGGAAAAGATTTGGGCGAGAACCAAAAAAAATTCGTGGTTACCAAGTGGGAAGAAAGCTAAATTTGTTTGGGCATAACAGTTCGTTATAATGCGAAACCGCTTGTAGGGCCTAAATCAGGCTAGTGGCCAGGGCAACATGAAAAGCATCCCCGGCTGGCCGCTCTAACCGCCGGTTATGGGCGGAAAAATCACCACCTGGTCGCCGTCCTGGAGTCCATGTTCCAACCCGCCAGGCTGACTGCGAAAATGGTGGCCGTTAACCAGGACCTGCAAATGGGGACGCACCTCCTGGCCGCCGGGCAGGTAAATCTCTTCGGCCAGTCGCGGGCCAAAGCGCTCCGCCAACATATCCAACAGCCGGGACACCCGGGGCGGCTGGGGCTCCATCTCCACCTGGACCAGCCCCCCCATGGCCTCCCGGATGCTCAAAAAGCCTTTTACGATCACCTTTGCCAAGGGCGCCTCCCTGCCCTTGTTTCTACCCTTTGGCCGCGGCTTAGTCCAGGGCAAGCAGGCACCCGGCCGCATCAGCCCTTGAAGTCGCGGCCTAGGATCTCGCGGGCAATGGTGATTTTTTCGATCTCCCGGGCCCCCTCGTAGATCTCCACGATCTTGGCGTCGCGGTAAAAACGCTCTACGTCATACTCGTCCATATAGCCGTAGCCGCCCAAGAGTTGCACCGCCTCCTGGGTGACCCAGACCGCGTTTTGTCCGGCCAAGAGCTTGGCCATGGAGATCAGGGCGTGATCCACCCGGCCCTGGTCGATCTGCCAGGCGGCCAGACGGCATAGCTGACGGGCGGAGGCCACCTTGGTGGCCATCTCGGCCAGGGTGAACTGCACCCCCTGGAAGCCGGCCAGGGCTCGGCCGAACTGCTCCCGCTCCTTGGTGTAGGCCAGGGCCCGATCCAAGGCCCCCTGGGCCACGCCCACCCCCTGGGCGGCGGCCACCACCCGGTTGATGTTGAACAGCTCCATCACCTGCTTAAAGCCGTCCCCCTCGGCCCCGCCGATGAGGTTGGCCGCCGGCACCCGCACATCGTCAAAAGACAGGGTGGCGGTGTCCGAGGCGCGGATGCCCATCTTGCCGTGCAGTTTGTCGGCCGAAAACCCTTCGGCGCCCTTTTCCACCACTAGAAAGCTGTACTGCTTGAGCCGATTTTTTTCCCCGGGGTCGGTGCGGCACATCACCAGGACATAGTCGGCCACCGTACCGTTGGAGATGAACTGCTTAGAGCCGTTGATGAGGTAATCATCGCCGTCGCGCACCGCGGAGGTGGTCTGGGCGAAGATGTCGCTGCCCGCGTTGGGCTCGGTGATGGCCGTGGCCAGGATGATCTCGCCTCCGGCCACCGGCGGCAGCCAGCGTTGTTTTTGTTCCTCTGTGCCGAAGTCCTGGATGATCTCAGCACCGAAGGGGGCCAGCAGAATGCAGCCCACCCCGGGATCGGCCCGCCAAAACTCCTCCATGACCAAGGAGTGCTCCAGGATGCCCAGCCCCAGGCCGCCGTAGCGTTCTTCTATGAAGATGCCCATGAAGCCCAGTTCGCCGGCCTGTTGCCAGATCTCTTTGGGGTAGCGCTCCTCTTTGTCGCACTGGCGGGCCACCTTGTTAAACTCGCTTTGAGCGAACTTGTTAGCCGCCGCGGCTATCTCTCTCTGTTCTTGACTCAGGGAAAAATCCATATCTCTCTCGCTCCTTGCGGGGCCGTCAAAACCTCACTAAGGGATTTCAATACCGATCGTTCAGCAGAACTAACCCGGCGGGCCCCGGCGTGTCAAGCCAAATGCCTTCGAGGGTTAATCGCTAGAGAGCCCTTTGCTTATTGGTCTTTGATAATTGTTCCTGTAGTTAATTTAATAATGGGCTTGACATCCGCCCTGGTGATTTGCTTGATTATGAACGATCGGTATTTTTATTCGCCGGGCAAGGGGAGAATTACCATAGCAGCCCCAGGCGCCAAACTGACCAAGAGTCAAAAGACCGTGGCCAGCATCTTGAAGGCGGCCACCGGTCTCTTCGTGGCCCACGGCTATCACGGCACCTCCATCTCGGCCATCGCCCGGGCCACCGGCCTGACCAAGGGCGCCCTGTACAACCACTTCAGCTCCAAGGCCGACCTGCTCATCGCCCTGATCCACAAGTTCGAGACCGAGTTTTTGGACGAACTCATCGAGGAGGTGAACAACACCCCGGGCACCGGGCGGGACAAGCTGCACCGCTACGTCAGCTTCGCCTCGGCCTTTGCCGCCCAAAATCGGGAGCTGTGCCTGCTTCTGACCATCATCTCCGCCGAGTTCGCCGGCGCCGGCCAGGCCGAGTTCGATTCGCACCTCAGGCGGGTGTACGCCAAGTACGCCCGTTTCCTGCGGCGGGTGGTGGAGGACGGCAAGCACCAGGGCGTCATCGACCAGGGCCTGGACACCCACACCCTGGCCTACATACTCATCGCCTTTCACGACGGAGTGCTCCTGAGTTGGCAGCGCAGCCAAGAGTTCTTGGACGGTCCCGATTTCGTGCGGGTGTTCCGGCAGATGATATTCCACGGCGCCCAGCCCCGAGACACCGCCGAAACGGATTAGCGGGGCCAACCGAGAGGAAACAGCATGACCCAACGTATTTATATGGTAAGCGCCACGCGCACCCCCATCGGAGTCTTTGGGGGAAGCTTACGCGGGGTAAAGCCCCTGGATTTGGCCCAGACCGTGATCAGCGAGGCAGTCAAACGGGCCGGCCTGGAATACGGCCAAGTGGAGCAGGTCTACATGGGCAACTGCTTTGCTCCCCTGGACCAGAACATCGCCCGCATCGCGCCGCTGCTTTTGGGCATGCCTCACGAGACCCCCGGAGTGACGCTCAACTGCGCCTGTTCCTCGGGCATGGAGGCGGTGATCGCCGGCGCCATGAACATCACCTTGGGCAAATGCGGCGTGGTCCTGGCCGGCGGGGTGGAGTCCATGAGCAACGCGCCCTTCATCCTGGAGAGCATGCGCTGGGGCCAGCGCCTGCAGCACGGCCAGGCGGTGGACCTTTTGTGGAAGGGCATGCAGGAATACCCGGTGGGCGGGGGCATGGGCCTGGCCGCCGAGCGTTTGGCCGATCTGTACGAGCTGAGCCGCGAGGACCAGGATGAGCTGGCCGCCTACAGCCACTTCCGCGCCGGCCGGGCCATCGACGAAGGACGCTTCGCCAGCGAGATCGTGGCGGTGGAGGCGCCGGCGGGCCGGGGCAAAACCAGGACCGTGGACAGCGATGAAAACCCCAGGCCCGACACCAGCGCCGAGATGCTGGGGCGCCTCAAGCCGGCCTTTAAAAAGGGCGGCTCGGTGACCGCTGGCAACGCCTCCAGCCTCAACGACGGGGCCGCGGCGGTCATTTTGGCCAGCGAGGCCAAGGTGGCCGAATTGGGACTGGAGCCCCTGGCCGAACTCAGGGCCCACAGCCTCCAAGCGGTGGACCCGCATCTGGTGGGCATCGCCTCGGTGCCGGCCATCAAGGACTGCCTGGCCCAGACCTCCCTGGAGCTGAAGGACATTGACCTCTTCGAGGTCAACGAGGCCTTTGCCTCCTATTATATGGCCTGCGAAAAGGAGCTGGGCCTGGACCGGGAGCGTACCAATGTAAACGGCAGCGGCATCTCCCTAGGCCACCCGGTGGGCGCCACCGGTGCCCGGCTCATGGTCACTCTGATACACGAAATGCAAAGGCAAGATGTAAAACGCGGCCTGGCCGGGCTGTGCGCCGGCGGCGGCGTGGGCACCGCAGTGCTTCTGGAGCGATAGCCCGGATATTTCATGAAGGGCGTGCAGCGGCCTCAACCCAAGAATCGTTTGGTGAAATGCTGGAAGTAAACAACATAGAGGTGGTTTACAACGACGTGATCCTGGTGCTCAAGGGAATCTCCCTGCAGGTGCCCCGGGGCGGCATCGTGGCCCTGTTGGGGGCCAACGGCGCGGGCAAGACCACCACCTTAAAGGCCATCGCCGGCCTGTTGAAGATGCAAAACGGCGAGTTGACCGGCGGCAGCATCTCCTTCGAGGACCAGCCCATCGCCGAGGTGGACCCGGACCGCATCGTGCGCCGGGGCATCTCCATGGTGCCCGAGGGCCGGCGCATCTTCAGCGACCTGAGCGTCATGGAGAACCTCACCGTGGGGGCCTACACCCGCGGCGACCGCGATGAGGTAA
>JANQFN010000220.1 GCA_028277825.1 Desulfarculaceae bacterium | reverse complement strand
AGCACCGCGTTTTGGGACATGGCGCGGGTGGTGTCGATGAGGTCGCTGGTGCCCTCGCCGATCTGGCCGAAGGTCAGGTCCACGCCCTCGCCCAGGTCGTAGGTCTGCATGGACACCGCGTCCATGGTGTCCTCGGTCATCTCGCCCCATTCAACGGTGCGCTGGGTCAGGGTGGCCAGGCTTTCATCGCCCACCTGGGCCAAGCCGGCGAAGCCGCTCTGGGCCTCGTACATGCTGGAGGTGAGTATGTCGGAGACCGGTTGCGTGCTGGAGTAGGCGGCTGCGCCGGACGGATCCCATTTTTTGAGGTCAATGTCCCGGTATTTTTGCTGTTCTTCGGAGGATTCCCTTAGCTTTATTACCTTCCTGTGCTCTAATATCTTCTGGACCCGCTGCCACGCCTGGTCCGGCTGCCATTTCCTAGGTATGCCATAGGGGAACGTTTCATCGTAGACTATAGGGGACACACCCTGTTTGCTGGCTTCATGTATTGCATCAGACCTAGCGATCACTTTACGGTGTTTCGGCCAATAGGATTTATCTTTCTCTCTAAGGTATTGCTCGACCTTAAAATCGTGCACCGTCATATTCCTGGGGCTCTCATCCCACTCTTCCAAGGCTGCAAAGGCGTTGACCACCCACCCGCCTCTTTTGATAAAGCTACCCAGTGACTTGAGGATCTTTTTTGCTGATCCTTTTTCTATAGCTCTGCCTAATTCCGCAACGTCGTTTAACCCAGTGCCCGCTTTCAGAGTATCCAAAACGCGCTGCTCAAAAGAGCGCTCTCTCGCTTTGGCGGAATATATTTTGATTACAGACTCCAAACTTCTGTCCGACAGTCCTTGCAGTTTCTCGCCGCTGAGTTTGACCATGGCGATGACGGCTTTGTCCACTTCCTCCTGGCTTTTACGCTTGATTTCAACGAATTGAAGGAGATCTTGTATCGCACCCATCACATCTGTTGGGTCCACTTTTACCAATTGACGTGCTGCATTCTTGATCTGCTGTATGTTCACGATACTTCCTCCGCCTGTATTACTGGCATGCCTGCCTGGTTTGCGCTTTGATGGTCTTCTGCGTAGCTATCGAACCGTAAAATCGGGGCGGGGCAAAGGAAGCCAGTTCAGGAATTTATTTCTTCCAATCATTTCCCGAGACATTCTTCTTGATCTAATGTGGAGGCAATGTCATTCCAATAGCGATGTGATAAGATGTGGAATATTTTTGACTGTTTCAGAAAGGGGGGACCCATGACCAAAAAGCAATTCCTCGCTGCCCTGTTAGTGCTGGCCGTCTCCGGCCTGGCCGGCGGTTTCATCTCTGACTGGCTACGCGGCGGCAGCGCGGAGGCCACCAGCGCCGCGCCCACGATCAAGGCCGGCGAGATACTGTTGGTGGACAAGGCGGGCAAGGTGGTGGGCGGCATGGGCATGTTCGCCAAGGGCCCCAAAATCTACCTGAACAACCCCGAGGGCAAACCGGTCATTGATTTATTCGTGAACGATGGCACCCCCGGGGTGTTCCTGTTCGATTCCAAAGACGTGCCCAGGGTGGGCCTGTCCATCAGCCACAAGGAATCGCCCATAATTCAGTTGATGGACAAGAAGGGCAAACGCGGCATCGTCATGAAGGTCCAAGAGAGGCTTCCCTCCCTGGCCCTCAAGCAAAAGGACGGGTCGGAGAACGGCATATTCCTTATGGTGCATCAGGAAAGCCGGGAACCGATGCTAAGCTTGGGCACCACAGAGGAGAACAAGGAAATCCTGCTAGGGATACCACGAGGCAATCCGCACATTGTTCTGGCGGGTGAGGCTGATCATGGAAAGCTTCTTATTAGGGCTCAGAAACAAGGGGGACCTTCTGTACTCCTACTGAACAAGGATGAAGCCGAAAGCATTTCCATGGGTGTTAAGCCTAAACTAGGGCCTCAACTCATGTTGTTCCATAAGCATCAAAAACGCCGTTTTGCAGTGAAAATAAATGATTCCATTGCCGGAATGGAAGTAACAACCAATCTTTCCGGCGGCAGAAAAGGCCTTTATATGGGAATGAATGGTCATTGGCCTTACTTAAGTATGGGTGGCCCTTATAATAGTCGAATTGTGGCAATCATCCCCAATAATAGTGAGCCCAAGTTAAAATTCGAATACAAGGCCAAGGAGATAATGAGTCTGCCTCTTAAAAAATCACCTCCACTGCAACTTGCACCACAAAGGCCCCGCTAGTCCCGGGGCCTTTCTTTTGCCCGGTCACCGCGCCCGCCCGCGCTGGCGGAGGCCGGCGGGTGCGAGTTTACTTGATTTTGATGAGTTGATGCGCTAACTAAGCGGCTAATAAAAAAGGCAAGGCTTCGGGGTTTTCCCCGGGGCCTTTCTTGT
>JANQFN010000218.1 GCA_028277825.1 Desulfarculaceae bacterium | reverse complement strand
AACGCGCCCTGCATCATCTTCATCGACGAGATCGACGCGGTGGGCCGCCACCGCGGCGCCGGCCTGGGCGGCGGCCACGACGAGCGCGAACAGACCCTTAACCAGCTCCTGGTGGAGATGGACGGTTTCGAGTCCAACGAAGGGGTGATCCTGATCTCGGCCACCAACCGGCCCGACGTGTTGGACCCGGCCCTTTTGCGTCCCGGCCGCTTCGACCGGCAGGTGGTGGTGCCGGTGCCCGACGTCAAGGGCCGCGAGGCCATACTGGTGGTGCACAGCCGGCGCACCCCCCTGGCCTCGGACGTGGATATGGCGGTCCTGGCCCGGGGCACCCCGGGCTTCTCCGGCGCGGACCTGGAGAACATGGTCAACGAGGCCGCCCTGATCGCGGCGCGGGACAACAAGGACCGCATCGAGATGGTGGACTTTGAAAAGGCCAAGGACAAGGTGATGATGGGCACCGAGCGCCGCAGCCTGATCCTCTCCGACGAGGAGAAGAAGACCACCGCCTATCACGAGGCGGGCCACGCCCTGGTGGCCCGGCTGATCCCGGGCACCGACCCGGTGCACAAGGTGACCATCATCCCCCGCGGCCGCGCCCTGGGGCTCACCCAGCAGCTCCCGGTGGACGAGCGCCACACCTACAGCCGCGACTACCTGCTCAACAACCTGGCGGTGCTTCTGGGCGGGCGCTCGGCCGAGGAGTTGGTGCTGGACACCTACACCACCGGCGCGGGCAATGACATCGAGCGCGCCACCGAACTGGCCCGCAAGATGGTCTGCGAGTGGGGCATGAGCGACTCCATGGGCCCCTTGACCTTCGGCAAGCGCGATGAGCAGATCTTCCTGGGCCGGGAGATCGCTCAGCATCGGGATTATTCCGAAAAGACCGCCCAGGCCATCGACCTGGAGGTCAAGCGCCTGGTCACCGAGGCCCACGACCGGGCCCTGGCGCTCTTGAAGGAAAACCTGGACAAGCTGCATACCATGGCCGATGCCTTGCTGGAGGACGAAACCTTGGACGCCGAGGCGGTGGAGGCCATCGTGGAGGGCAGACCCCGCCCCCAAGACGATGACGAAAAGCCCCCGGCCGGGGAACCCTCGCCGCCGCCGGCCGATGAACCCGAGCCCAGGGAGGGACCGCCTGTTGCATAGGAGTGAGCGGGTCATACCGCTCTCAGGCGGCGAGCTTAAGCTGGGGCCGCGCACCTTGATCATGGGGGTGATCAACGTCACGCCCGACTCCTTCAGCGACGGCGGCCTGTTCTGGGACGCCGAGCGCGCCGTGACCCAGGGCCTGGCCCTGGCCGCCGAGGGCGCCGACATCCTGGACGTGGGCGGCGAGTCCACCCGGCCGGGTTCGGAGCCCACCCCGGCCGAGGTGGAGATGGAACGCACCGTGCCGGTGGTTCAGGCCCTGGCCGCCCAAAGCGGCGCGGTGATCAGTATCGACACCTCAAAAGCCGTGGTGGCCCAAGCGGCCCTGGAGGCCGGGGCCACCATCATAAATGACGTCACCGCCTTGAGGGGTGACGGAGACATGGCGGCATTGGCCGCCTCCAGCGGGGCCGGGTTGATTCTGATGCACATGCTGGGCCAGCCGCGCACCATGCAAGCCGACCCCAGCTACGGCGACGTGGTGGCCGAGGTGAAACAGTTTCTGGCGGACAGGGCGCAGGTGGCCATCGCCGCCGGGGTGGCGGCCGAGCGCATCGTGGTGGACCCCGGCATCGGCTTCGGCAAGACCCAGGAGCACAACCTGACCCTGATCCGGGGCCTGGGCGACTTGGCCGGGCTGGGCTACCCGGTGCTGCTGGGCGCCAGCCGCAAGGCCTTCATCGGCGCCATCACCGGCCAAGAGCGCCCCCAGGACCGTTTGTGGGGCTCCATGGCGGTGCATGTTCTGGGCGCCGCCCTGGGGGCGGACATCGTCCGGGTGCACGAAGTGGCGCCCTACAAGGACGCCCTGGCCATGGGCGACGCGGTGATGACAGGGGAGAGTTGAACCGTGGGTGATTTTTTGGCGCCGTTTTATCAGCTTCGCTGGCTGGACCTGTTGGACATCGCCCTGGTGGCCTATGTGGTCTACAAGGTGATCATGCTGGTCAAGGGCACCCGCGCCATGCAGATGCTGGCCGGCCTTGGCCTGGTGCTGTTGACCATGGTGGCGGCCCAGCAGTTGCACCTGGTCACCATCCACTGGATCATCCAGAGCTTTCTGGCCTCCCTGATCCTGGTGATCATCATCCTGTTCCAGTCCGACATACGCAAAGCCCTGGCCCGCATGGGCCGCGGCCCCTTTTTCTCCTCCCACGAGGACGTGGCCGCCACTTTGGAAGAGGTGGTGCGCACCACGGTGAGCCTGGCCTCGCGCATGACCGGCGCCCTGATCGTCCTGGAGCGGCGCATCGGCCTGGCCGACTACGCCGACAGCGGGGTGCGCCTGGACTCACGGGTGAGCCGCGAGCTTCTGATCAGCATCTTCCAGGTCACCTCGCCCCTGCACGACGGGGCGGTGATTATCAGCGGCAAGCGCATCGTGGCCGCCCGCTGTGTGCTGCCCCTGTCGGTGAACGTGCAAAGCGGCCGCAAGATGGGCACCCGTCACCTGGCCGCCCTGGGGCTGACCGAGGAGACCGACGCGGTGGCGGTGGTGGTGTCCGAGGAGCGGGGCCGGGTCAGTGTGGTGGTGGGCGAAAAACTCACCCCGGATCTGGACGCCGTGGCCCTGAGCAGCCTGTTGTTCGAGCTGTTCCAGGTGCCGGGCAAAAAACGCAGCCGTTTCCTGCCCCGGGAGCGCCGCCGTGCTTGAACGTATCCTGACCAACTGGCCCTTCAAGCTTTTGTCCCTGGCCATAGCCATGGCCTTGTGGGCCTTTGTGGTGGGCCAGGAAAAAGCCGAGATCACCGTGAAGATGCCGGTGGAGGTGGCCGGGCTGCCCGCGGACATGGCCCTGGGCAACAAGGTGGTCAACGAGGTGGAGGTGCGCCTCTACGGCCCCCAGAGCCTGGTCAGACAGGTGGCGGTCAAGCCCATGGTCAAGCAACTGGAGCTGGCCGGCCTGAAGGTGGGTGAACACAGTTTTCAGGTGGTGCCTGAAGACCTGGACCTGCCTCCCTCGGTGAACGTGGTGCGCATCAGCCCCGACCGCCTGCAGGTGGTGCTGGCCAAACGCTTCACGCGCCAGGCGGCGGTGCGCCCGGTGATCAAGGGCAACCCGCCGGAGGATTTCGAGGTGGCCGAGGTCACCTTCCAGCCGCCGGCCATTAAGGTTTCGGGCCTCAAACAGGAACTGGCCGATCTGGATTGGGTCTGGACCGTACCCCTGGATGTTAGCAAACTAAAATCGACCACCACGGTCAAGGCGGCGCTGCGCCCTCCGCCTGGGCGCACCATCCGTCTGGAGCCCTCGGCGGTGCAAGCGGTGATAAAAATTCGTCCGCGCAGCGGCCGCCCGGCCGAGCCCGGCCCGGAAACCGACGAGCCCAAAGGCGCCGCCGAGCCAGCCGTCAAGTAAAGACCGGCCAGCCCGGGAGACAGGATTGCATGAGCATTGAACGGAAAATATTCGGCACCGACGGGGTGCGCGGGGTGGCCAACGCCGAGCCCATGACCGTGGAGACCGCCCTGGCCATCGGCCAAGGCGTGGCCGCGGTCCTAAAAAGCGGCGACGCCCGGCGCAAGGTGATCCTGGGCAAGGACACCCGTTTGTCGGGCTATATGTTCGAAAACGCCCTGGTGGCCGGCATCTGCTCCATGGGCCTGGACGTATTGGTGGTGGGGCCTCTGCCCACGCCGGCCGTCGCCTTTTTGTCGCGCAACATGCGTTGCGAGGCGGGCATCGTCATCAGCGCCAGCCACAACCCCTTTCAGGACAACGGCATCAAGATCTTTGGCCGCGACGGCTTCAAGCTGGCTGACGCCACCGAAGCCCAGGTGGAAAAATACGTCTTTGAGGTGATGAACGGCGAAGGCTCCGCCCCCCGGCCCGAGCCGGGCCAGGTGGGCCGCGCCCGCCGCATCGATGACGCCCCGGGCCGCTACATCGTGTTTTTGAAAAATTCCTTTCCCGTGCCCTACACCCTGGACGGCCTGACCATCGGCATCGACTGCGCCCACGGCGCCACCTACAAGGTGGCCCCGGCGGTGTTTTCCGAACTGGGTGCCGAGATCAAGGTGATCGGCAACCAGCCTGATGGCACCAACATCAACAACGGGGTGGGTGCCCTGCACCCGGAGAACCTGGCCGAGATCATCAAGGCCGACGGCGTGGACCTGGGCCTGGCCTTTGACGGCGACGGCGACCGCATAATCATGGTGGATGAAAACGGCGAGGTGGTCGACGGCGACGAAATCATGGCCATCTGCGCCCAAGATCTGATGAGCCGGGGCCAGTTGAAAAAGGCCACTCTGGTATCCACGGTGATGTCCAACCTGGGTCTGGAAATTGCCCTGCGCGAGCGGGGCATCCGCATGCTGCGCACGCAAGTGGGCGACCGCTACGTGGTGGAGGCCATGCGCGCCGGCGGCTACAACCTGGGCGGCGAGCAGAGCGGCCACATCCTGTTCTTGGATCACAACACCACCGGCGACGGCATCGCCAGCGCTCTGCAGGTGTTGGGGGTGATGGTTCGCACCGGCAAGCCCTTGAGCGAGCTCAAAAAGATCATGCAGCGTCTGCCCCAGGTCTTGATCAATCTGAAGGTAAGCGATAAACCTCCCCTGAGCCAGTCGCCCGCCCTGGTCAAGGCCATGGAGGCGGCGGAGAAGCGTCTGGGCGAGGACGGACGCCTGCTCTTGAGGTATTCAGGCACCGAGCCCAAGCTCAGGATCATGGTCGAGGCGTTGGACGATCAAATGATGAACCAGGTGGCCCAAGACTTAAAAGAGGTGGTGGTCGCCGAACTGGGCGGACGGGAGGCATAGACGGGTATGCTCTTGGCCATTGACGTAGGCAACACCAACATCGTGCTGGGAGTCTTCCAGGAAGACCGTCTGGTAGCCGACTGGCGGGTGCGCACCGAACGCGAATGCACCCGCGACGAGCTGGGCGTGCTGTTTTCCAACCTGTTCGCCACCAGCCCGGTGGCCATGGGCAGCGTGGAGTCGGTGATCATCTCCTGCGTGGTGCCCCCCATCAAGGCCACCTTCGCCGAGTTCTGCCAGCGCTACTTCTCCCTGGAGCCCTTGTTCGTGGGGCCGGGCATCAAGACCGGCATGCCCATCCTCTACGACAACCCCCGCGAGGTGGGCGCCGACCGCATCGTCAACGCGGTGGGAGCCTATGAGCGCTTTCCCACCGACTTGATCGTGGTGGATTTCGGTACCGCCACCACCTTTGACTGCATCTCCGCCGCCGGCGAGTACCTGGGCGGGGCCATCGCCCCGGGGGTGATGATCTCCTGCGAGGCCCTGTTCCAGCGGGCCTCCAAGCTGCCCCGGGTGGAGATATTCTCCCGGCCCAAGGCGGCGGTGGCCAAGGACACCATCAGCTCCATGAACGCGGGCATCATCTTCGGCTACTCCGGCCTGGTGGACGGTCTGGTGGCCGCCATCAACGCCGAACGCGGCATCGCTTGCAGAGTGGTGGCCACCGGCG
>JANQFN010000206.1 GCA_028277825.1 Desulfarculaceae bacterium | reverse complement strand
CAAAAAACTCAACAGGTGTTGCTTTGTGGCCCTGACTCTGTCAAGATAGGTGCGTTATGTGACCGTTTACACGATGGTTTGGGCCAAGCCTACATATTTCAGGAAGGGTGGGCGGTACTGGCGATGAAACCAGTGTTAAAGGGGCTAAAGTGAAAAAAGCACCACGTTTATCAGGGAACAGTTTGCACCCAGGCCCGGCACAGCCAGCCGCCGGCAGACAAGGCGACTGGCAAGCGAGGGGTGACGGCGTAGCTAAAGCTACGCCGAGGCCCGAGAGCAGCCAGCAACATAGTGTGCCGGTGGCTGGCGCAGCCGGACACTCGGCCTTCGTGAAATATGTAGGCTAAAAGAGAGTTGAAAGCCATGCGCAAGTTCAAACTGCCCGCCGCCCTGGCCCTAATCCTGTTGCTCCTGACGGCCTCCATGCCGGTGCAGGCCGCGCCCCTGGGCTTCAAGCTGGCCGGCGCGGTGGGGGTTTGGTACGCCAGCCCCGGCGGCTCGGCCGACGGCCTGGACCTGGACGCGGACACCAGCTTCAATTTGAATCTTTGGGCCCGTTTCGAGCACCCGGTGCCGCTTTTGCCCGACGTCAAGCTGGAGTACACCCCCACCAAATTCGACGGCGGCAAGCAATCCAGCGAGCTGGAGCTCAAGATGCTGGACCTGACCGCCTATTGGCACATCCCCCTGTTGAACACCCTGAGCGCCGGGGTCTTTGACCTCACCTTCGGCCTGGGCGCCCGGGTGTATGACAGCCAGTTGAGCTATGACAACCCCGTCTTTGGCCGCATCAGTCCCAGCGCGGACGGCACCTTGCCCTTTTTGTATGTGGGCGGCCGCCTCAGCCCTATGGACGAGCTGGCCCTGGTGGCCGAGCTGAGGGGTTTTTCCTATGATGACAATAGCACCTTCGACGCGGTGCTCAAGGCGGAGTACTTTCCCTTTGGCGAGGTGTTCTTTCTGGGCGGCGGCTACCGCTATCTGACCCTGGAGAACGACAAGTCCGTGGCCAACCCCCAGGACTTGAAGCTGGACATGAACCTGGGCGGCTTCTTCATTGAGACCGGTTTCTCTTTTTAGTTAAACCCGGCATTTCACCAAGGCCGAACGTCCGGCTGCGCCAGTCACCGGCATACTGCGTTGCTGGCTGCGCTCCGACCTCGACGTAGCTTTGGCTACGCCTGCGGCCGTCGCTTGCCGGTCGCCTTGTCTGCCGGCGGCTGGCTGTGCCGGGCCTATTTCCTAGGGTTGTTCCTGATATAGGTGCTGCTTTTGGTAAACATCCGAGTTATGAATATTAGTAGGTCAATGCCGTCCGGCCTTTGTGAAATGCCGGGTTTATTGCTTAAGGTGTGAAGCACACAAAAAGAGAACCCGCCCTAAAACAGCCGGGTCAATTTGTCTAATCGGGCAGCTAAGCCTACTTGGATTTGCCCTCCTCGTAGCCCTTCTTGAGATCGCTGGCGCCCTTTTCCACGCCCTGTTTTACTTCACTGGCCCCGGTTTCGGCGCCCTTAACCGTCTCGCCGGCCACCTTGCCGGTCTGGTAGCAGCCGCTCATGGCAAATACCGGCAATAGCAGCAACAATGTGAAAAACACTGCTCGTTTCATGATCCCATCCTCCCGTGGGTTGCTGTCATGACCTCAGCAAATCACCCAAGACCCTAACACATACCCAACTCGGCAAGTAAGTCGTTAGTCCTTGGTGATCGCCTGACTTAGAACTGGGGCACGATGATCTGCCCCTCCTTCGGGTCGCCAAAGGCCTCATGGCAGCCGCGGGCATAACACCAGGCGGTGACGGCGCAGCAGACCGCGTCCAGTTGGTCGGTCTTGGCCTTGCGGTCGATGAAATGGAGGGGAAGGGTCACCTCCAGCTGCGCAAAATGCCCGTAGCTGGCCGAGGGGAACACCTCGATCACCTCGGCGATTTCTCCCTGGTCTTCGAGCTTTTCAAAGGCCTTGAACAACTCAAACCCAAGCGCCATCCATTCTTTATCGTGGTTGGGTTGCTCAAAGTATTCGGCCGGCGGCGTCCATTGAATCGGGGTGCCCCGCCGGTGCATGGCGCGGTCGCATTCCCGGCCCCATTTGCCGCCGGGGTTGTCGGAAGGGCTCCGGGGCGAGTCAATGGCCACCACCGCCCCGGGGTCAATCATTGAGAGCACTACCTCGGCAACCTCCGCACACTCCAAACCATGCCGCAAATGGGTTACTTTCAGGTCCTCAGTCATGACCGCCACTGCCTGGCCCTTTTTCGAGCCCGCCACGTCTATGCCCACGAAATGCATGCTGTCCCCCTTTTCCTGTCATTGCCCTCCAGAAGGCACGGTTTTTATCCTTTACCATATCCTTCAAATGCAATGTATTACCGCCTGAGCGGTCCAGGCGGCTTGATTTGACATCTGACCCCTTCCCCTTTGCTCCCAGGATGCTATGATGTTCGCGGCATTGGGTTCCATTTAGGAAAACGTATTGGGATTGGCCTTCTAATAAAAGGATGTACACCGTGGATTTCAAATTCAGCGAAGAGATAGCGGCGGTCCGGGACATGGCCGCCAAGTTCGCCGCCAAGGAGATTTTGCCCCGGGTGGCTGAGGACGAAAAGAACCATACCTTTCAGCGCGACCTGGTGGAAGAGATGGGCGGCCTGGGCTTTTTCGGCTGCCCCCTGCCCGAAGAGTACGGTGGTTCGGACCTGGGCTTTTTGGCCCACGCGGTGGTGACCGAGGAGATCGCCAAGGTCAGCGGCTCCCTGCGGGCGGCCTTTAACATGCAGACCATGGGCACCGCCCGCCAGATCTATCAGTTCGGCACTGATGAGCAGAAGGTCAATTACATCCCCGGCCTGGTCAGCGGCCGGAGCCTGGGCTGCATCGGCATCACCGAGGCAAATGCCGGCTCCGACGTGGGCTCCATGAAGACCACGGCGGTCAAAAAGGGCGATACATATATCTTGAACGGCTCAAAGAACTGGATCACCTACGCCCAGGTGGCCGAGGTGGGCGTGATCTACGCCTACACCGACAAAGACCAGCCCTACCAGGGCATGTCCGGCTTTATCGTGGAGATGGGCAGCCAGGGCATCAGCTCCGGGCCCACCGCCGAAAAGCTGGGCTGGAACGCCTGCCCCACCGGCGAGCTGTTCTTCGACGAGGTGGAGGTGCCGGCGGCCAACCTCTTGGGCGGGGTGGAGGGCAAGGGCTTCGCCTGCGTGATGGGCGGGCTGGACAATACCCGGCTCACCGCCGCCGCCGGGGCGGTGGGGGTCAGCCAGGGGCTGATCGACCAGGCGGTGGGGGTCAGCCAGGGGCTGATCGACCAGGCGGTGAAGTATGCCCAAGAGCGGGAGCAGTTCGGCCAGGCCATCGGGCGCTTCCAGATGGTGCAGGAGGAGCTGGGCCGCATGATCGTGGAGACCGACGCCGCCCGGCTGTTGACCTACCGCTGCGCGGCCCAAAAGGACGACGGCCAGTTGAACAACACCCTGGAGACCTCCATGGCCAAGTATTATTCCTGCGACGTGGCCAGCCGGGTGGCCGACGGAGCGCTGCGCATCCTGGGGGCCTACGGTTATTCCAGCGAGTATCCCGTGGAGCGGCTGCTCCGG
>JANQFN010000147.1 GCA_028277825.1 Desulfarculaceae bacterium | reverse complement strand
AACCTGGCCACCATCCCGCGGGCGGAGTTGCCCAACCTCAAGGACGAGATCAAGCGGGGCGGCCACCTGTTCTTGTCCATCGTGGTAATCGTGGTCCTGATGATCGTGGGCTATACGCCCATGTTCGCCGCCTTCTGGGCCATCGTTTCCATCCTGGTGCTCAGTAGTTTGCGCAAGGAAACCCGCATGAGCCCCGCCGAGATCCTCAGCGCCCTGGAGGAGGGGGCGCGCATGGCGGTGGCGGTGTCGGTGGCCTGCGCCGCGGCCGGCGTGATCATCGGCTGCGTGTTCGTCTCGGGCCTGGGGCTCAAGTTCACCAACGTGATCGTCACCCTGGCCGGCGGCGAGCTGTGGATCGCCCTGGTGCTGACCATGATCGCCTCGCTGATCCTGGGCATGGGGCTGACCACCACCGCGGTCTACATCACCCTGGCCGCCCTGGTGATACCGGCCCTGGTCAAGATGGGCGTGGAGCCCATGGCTGCGCATCTTTTCGCCTTCTACTTCGGCCTGGTCTCGGCCATCACCCCGCCGGTGGCCCTGGCCTCATTCGCCGCGGCGGGCATAGCCGAATCACCCCCCATGCAGACCGGCTGGCATTCGCTCAGGCTGGGCATAGCCAAATACATCCTGCCCTTTGCCTTTGTGTTCGCCCCGGGCCTGGTCTGGGTGGGCACCTGGGACCAGATCGCCCTGGCCATCCTGGGCGGTTTCGCCGGCATCTACGCCCTGACCATCACCACCGAGGGCTGGATCATAGCCGGGGTGGGCTGGCCGGTGCGCATCCTGGCCCTGATCGCGGCGTTTTTGTTCTTCACGCCAGGGTTGAACCTGGCCTTCTCCGGCCTGGCTCTGGCCCTGCCCAACTGGCTTACTTTCATGGTGGCCCTGGGCATCCTGGGCACCATCTACATGGTGCATCGCTCCAAACACCGTGACGTTCTGAACAAGGAGGTGGCGGCATGAGTACCAGGCGCAAACTGGAATGGCTGTTCATCGCCCTGAGCGCGGGACTCTTGGTGCTGCTCAAGTGGTTGCACTACGGGGTGACCCACTACAACATCTTCTTGCTGATCCTGTTGGCCTGGACCATGGTGTTGATCCTGGTGTTTCGGGCCATGACCAAGATGGAGTACTCCCCGCGGGAGCGGGGGGACGCCCCGGAAGAGGGCTGATCCTCCTTAGCTGAAAACAAGGCGGGGCGGCCATCACGGCCGCCCCGTTTTTATTTGCCCTGGCAGTGGGTTTGAGACCGTGCCCGCAACCGAATACCAAGGCTAGCCTTGATTGGGGAGAGGGTTGGGGAAGGAATGAAGGAAGGTCTGGGTAATGGTCCTGAAGCTGGGTATCATTCGCAGTGCTGTCTACGAATAGGCTGCCTGACACTGGGCCGGTGGCGCGGAGGCCATACGTAACTGCTCCCCCGGCCCGGCCATAGCTCCCTGGCGGCTTTTGGTGGAGTTGGGGATTGCCCCAGCCTCTCTGCGGCTTGGGTGCTCGTGCTGCTAGTCGCTTGTCTTTTCCCTACCTCTTTTCACAGTTGATTAGAGGCTCGGGCGTAGCGGTCTAAATTGTTTGTCTCGCCTGGAGCCTGAGCTTTCTCCGCCCGCACCCCTACATGGCCGGGTCCAGCACCACCTTCAGGGGCATCTCACCCTCCTGCTCGCCACCCACCAGGCGCACCGCCTCCTCGGCTTGCTCCAGGCCGAAGCGGTGGGAGATCATCTCCTCCAGGGGCAAGATCCCGCGCCGGGCCAGGGCGATGGCCGCCTCCACGGACTCGAAATCCTGGGAATAGGCGCCCAGCAGCTTTAGTTCATTGACCACCACCTTGTCCAACACCAGGGGCACCTCCACGCCGGCGCCGTAGAGCCCGGGCAGCACCACCGCCGCGCCCAATCCGGCCAGGGACAGGGCCACACCAGCGCCGGAGGGATGCCCGCTGACGTCCATGACCACATCGGCCAGCTTGCCGCCGGTGGCTTGGGCCAACACCTCGGCCGGGTCCTGGC
>JANQFN010000140.1 GCA_028277825.1 Desulfarculaceae bacterium | reverse complement strand
CTACACTCGGGCTCGACCCCAAGGTTGGGACGAACTCGCCGGTCCGGATACAAGCACTCACGGCTTGCTTATGCTCCACTTGATAATACAAGGTTGGGTTAGGACCGGCAATCTCGTAGCCCAACAAATCTTTCCTTACTTAACCAAGAGTGCCCGCCCGGGTCTTTGCCGCCTTGCCCCATTGTGAATCAGTGCTTACGCTTACCCTTATGAAAGGCGCGCGGGACAAAGTCCTCCTGGTCATCGGCCTGATCGGGGTGGCGGGTTTTCTCTACCTCTACACGGTCAAGCTGTTCGGCCTGCGCGGGCCGCCGCCCACCATGGCCTGGATGGAGGGCTACGTGGGTCCCTACGGCCTGATCGTGATCAACATCCTGGTCTTCGCCTGCTTTCTGGCCCTGCTGCCTTACCGCAGCCCCGGCGAGAGCGCCTGGAAATCCAAGGGCGCCTTTGCCGGCTTTTTGATCGCCTTGTTCACCGAGATGTTCGGCCTGCCGCTCTTGGTCTTTTTCTTCTCGCCCCTGTTCGACTACCCCTTTGTGCTGCCCTCGTTCCGCAAATTCATGGGGCCGCTGGGCATGATCCTGGGCACCTGGCTCACCCTGGGGGGCATAGTGTTGGTGGTCATGGGCTGGCGCAAGATCCATCGGGCCACGGGCTTGGTCACCGGCGGTATCTACGCCCACATCAGGCACCCCCAGTACGTGGGGCTGTTTCTGATCATGCTGGGCTGGCTGCTGCACTGGCCCACCCTTTTGACCCTGATCCTGTTCCCTTTGCTCCTGGCGGTGTACTACTGGCTGTCCCGGCAGGAGGAGAGGCAGATGCTGGCCCGCTTCGGCGATCAATACCGGGTTTACGCCGCGGCCACCCCGCGCTTCTTCCCCCGCCTGTTCAAAAGGACCGCTTCGGCCTGATTCCGCAATCCGGTGGTGAGCATTGCTTATTCCACATAATGGAATTAGACTTTAAGGAGTAGTCAAGTGAGGGGAGGAAGCGATTATGTTTGGCCCAATTCTCAAACGCCCCGCCCGGCTGCTGGCCGTGCTGGCTGCTGGCGTCTTTTTGTTGGCCGCGCCGGGCTTGGCCCTGGCCGACACCATGCTGTTCGGCATCAACGACGACAGCGACCTGTTCGAGATCTACGACATGGGCAGCGGCCAGACCACCCAGCTCAGCGGCGGTGCGCCCAACGAGGTGGAGAGCCTCACCTACGGCGGGGGGAATGTCTACTACGGCATGCAGTCTTATGGCAACACCACCAGCCAGCTCTACAAGTTCACCTATGACGCGAACAGCGGCAGCGTGAGCAGCGAGGCGGTGGGCAACCCCATCGCGGCCAAGGACATCGAGACCCTGGAATACGTGGACGGCAAGCTCTACGCCATCGACAACAAAGGCAAAAACCTTTTGGAACTCTCCACCACCGGCCAGGTGCTCAACTCCTACGACCTGGGCAAGGCGGGCATCAAAGACGCCGAGGGCATGGCCTTTGTGGATGGCGTGCTCTATGCCAGCGACAACAAGAGCAGTAAAAACGCCAAGTTGTTCGCCCTGGATTTGAGCAACGGCATTGACAACGTGACCGTGGCCTATCTGGGCAAGCTTGGCTTTGGCCAAGTGGAGGGCCTGAGCTACGTGGACGGGGTGCTCTACGGCACCTCTGACAGGAGCAACAACCTGTTCAAGATCGAGTTCAACGACGACGGCAGCCTCAAAGGCACCGAGGAGATCGCCAAGTGGGGGAGTGATATCGAGGGCTTCGCCACCGTGCCCGGCAGCCCCGGCGGCGCGGTGCCCGAGCCGGCCACCATGCTGCTCATGGCCTCCGGTCTGGGCGGGGCCTGGCTGCTCCGGCGCAGGCGCCGGAAGAACAACTAGCCGTTATGGTTAAAAATCCGCATTGCTATTTCCTCGGTTGGCAAAAAAGGTTCCTCAGATATAATTAGTTAGACCTCAAGCGGGTCATGATCGCCCGCTCTGCGGCCCAAGGCCGTGGGGCGGGTTTCTTTTGTTTGGGAAGGAGAGGAGAGATGGCTACCTTCAGAGTTAGCGAAGTAATCGATGGTGACACTTTCAAGGTGTCCGGCGGCTGGACATGGGAGGGGAACACGGGCGATACAGTCCGCGCCAACGGGTACAACACGCCCGAAAAGGGCTTTAGGGGTTACCAGGCTGCCAGGGAAAAATTGGCGGGGCTGATATTGGGTAAAGAAGTGGAGTTGAGAAACGTTGTGAACCTCACCTATGGGCGCCTTTTGTGTGATGTATACCTGGACGGCAAGAATATCGCCTCCCATTTCACTCAGTACCGGTAAAGCGCTTGCCCTAGACATCGTACCGGAGGCCGGCCCTTAACCAGAGCAGCCCCGTTCATAGAAATAGCGAGACCCCCTAATCCGTCGGCGAGAGGCGAAGCGAACCTCGCAGCCGGGACCAGAGGGCCGTAGCGGACAACTAATTTAAATTACTGGGCCATCTCCACTAACTTATCTGCCATGGCTTTCACTTCGCTTGCAGCTTTGTCGGCCACGTCGGAAGGGCACTGGGCCTCCATGTCGGCGGTGATGATCTCCTGGTCATAATCCAAAAAGCCCAGGAACTCAAAACCGGCCAGGGTCTTTTGCAAAAACTCCCGGTCCGCCTCGCCCCGGATCTTGTTGCCCACGATCAGGATGCGCTTGACCCCCAGGTCGCCGGCCAGGCGCTTGATGGTGTTGGCCGTATCCACCGAGCGCCGGCCCGGCTCCACCACCACCACCAAAAAGTCCACACCCCGGGAGGTGCCCCGGCCCAGATGCTCCAGGCCGGCCTCCATATCCAGGATCAACACGTCGTCAGACAGCAGCACCAAATGGGTCATCAGGGCCTTGAGCATGGTGGAGGCCGGGCAGATGCAGCCGCCGCCGCCCTTTTGCACCGTACCCATGACCATCAGGCGCACGCCCTTGTACTCCACCGAGAGCTTTTCGGGCAGATCGCTGACCGTGGGGTTGAGCTTGAAATAGGTGCCCCAGTTCTCGCCGTCGCTCTCGGTGCGCTCGGCGATCAGCTCTTTCATGTTGCTCACCGGCACCAGGTCCTCGTAATCCTTGATGCCCAGGGCTTGGCCCAGGTTGGCGTCCGGGTCCGCGTCCACGGCCAAGACGTTGAGGCCCTTGTCCGCCAGGGCCCGGGCCAGCATGGCCGAAAAGGTGGTCTTGCCCACGCCGCCCTTGCCGCTAACCGCTATCTTCATGACTTCATCCTTAGAGTATGTGCTCGAATCATTCCGTTCCGCAGTATATGGTGAACCTCAGGGACGGCCTCATGCGAAATTGAGGTCCGGCCGGGTGCCGTAGAGTTCGATCAATTGCTGTATGTCTCTGGAGCAGCAACGGCCCCGGGGATTTAGCTCCTCGCAGTCCTTGCCCTGGCAGGCGCCGGTCATGATCTTGATCACCGGCAGAGTGTAGGCCCCGCGCTGGATGGCCTCCACGATGGCCCCCTTGGAGACCTTGCCGCAGTAGCAGACCAGTTCCGTGGCCGGGGCGTCCCGCCAATAGGGTCCCAGCTCCGGGTCGATCATGGCCGGCATCTCGCCGCAGCCGCAGCCGCAGTTGCCGTGATCGTGCTGGTGGTCCTGGCCCATGGCGGTTCCTCTCTCAGGCGATGCAGCCCGCCGGCGCGGCGGGCGCTCGTTCTAACATAGGATTTTTTCAGGCGAATGCAAGCCAGGCCAAAAAACTTGTGCCCGCCTTTGCTACGTGTGGGGCCGTTATTCGGTCAAAACCGCCCGGTTTTGGGCAGGCACAAAGGCCCGAAGGTGGTTCAAAATTTTGCACCGGGCCGCTAAGAGCCCGTGATGCCTTGTGCTTACGGCAGGCAGACCTTGAAGATCAGCCTTTCTGCCGCGATAAAGCCATCATTTTGTAAATGGGCAGTCCGGCGGCCAGGGCGATGTCCTCGGTGGAGAGGTAATTGCCCACGGTCTTGTCGAACAAGAGGTTGCCCTCAGCCGGGAACTCGTCGTCCCCGGCCCAGAGCACCAGTTGGATGGGCACCTTGGGGAAGGCGCGCACGATCACCGAGGCGTCGCCGGCCTCGCCCGGCCCTTCTCCGCCCACCAGCGGGGCCAGCTCCGTGAGCAGCTCCGGCC
>JANQFN010000109.1 GCA_028277825.1 Desulfarculaceae bacterium | reverse complement strand
ACCGTTGAGTTTTTTTCGGCCGGCAGGTTTGGAAGGGTCTGGCAGCCGTCCCTTAGACCACCGGGGGCTGATGAGAATCCCGGGACGCTGAGCGGCGTTTTCCCATCCTTCAAAACTGATTTTCCAATTAAGCTCCAAATCGAAAGGCGGTTCAGGCTAATTTTGTTGGTTCTGGGGGAGAGTGGCAAGGCAAAAGGTGCAAACTTAGTTCATGAAATTGGCCGGGCCCTGTTGTCCACCCCCACCATTGGTAACCCGGCCGAAGTTGTCTATTGAGCGCCGAGGCCGCCTACTTGATCAGCCTGTAGGCGCCCCCGATCATGAGCAGGCCGGCCGGGATCAACAGCACCTCCCAGGCCTACTTGATTATGGCGCTCTGATTGAGGATCACCTCAAAGAAGGTCACCACCAGGATCAGGACGATTATGTTGGTCAGGCGCCTTTTGAGTTGCCGGAAGTCATTGAACCTGAGCCAGCCGGGCCGGGAGCCGGCCTTTTCCCCCTGGTCGCCACCACCCAAAAACAGATCGAAAATGCCCAGACCGATTATAAGCAGGGCCAGGGCGATGAGAAAAGTGTCCGCGTTTTTGATCAGCCCCACCTTGAGGCCCATTATGTCTGGCGCGGTCAAGTAGTCCAGCATGAGGCTGACGATCTTGTAACCGCCCACCACCATCAAAAAGCAGGCAGCCACCACTGACAAGACGCTGCCGATTACCGCGAAATAGCGGGTGGAGAGCAGGAGCCTGGAGAGCCGCTCATTGAATTGACTGGGCACGATCAATCTCCCTTGCCAGGTTTAACGCCTTGCGACCGTCCACATTCTAAGGGCTGGGACTGGCCCATGGCAAGGTGCAAAGCACAAGCGATGCCAAACCGGCGGCGAGTATGCCCTAGATATAGACAATACAATAGTTGAGTATAATAAAATGCTCGTCAAGTGTTGACTTGTGGGGCTAAGTTCCTGTAAATTTCGCATAATTACAGTTACACCTGGGCATGGAGACCGTGTCGCGGGTTGGGGCACGAGCCTGTCTTCCGTCCGAACCGGGGGATAGCGGTTCGCTGGAGGTTGAGATGCCCCGGATACTACGGTCCTTGAAGGTGTTGATTGTAAGCGGTTTGCTTTTGGGCCTGGCCGCCCCGGCCTCGGCCGAGGTGGGCGTGGGCGGCCAGATCGGCACCCTGGGCCTGCAGGGCTTTGTGGTGGCGCCCATGGGCAAATATTTCAGCGCCCGGGTGGGCGTGGGCGTGCTGCCTTCCTGGGACTTCAACGTCAACGCCTATGACACCACCTATGACTTCAACATGCACCTCTACACCCTGGGCGCCATGCTGGACTGGCACCCAGCTGGCAGTGGCTTCCGGATTAGCGGCGGCCTGATCTTCAACAATCATGAGGTCAAGTCCACGGTCACCCCGGACCCGGACATGCCCATTGACATCGGCGGGGTGGAATACCCGGCCTCGGTCATTGGCAAGCTGGACGCCAAAGCTGACTTCAACCCCGTCGCGCCCTATATCGGCATCGGCTACAACGGGGCCTTTAGGCAGAACGGCAACCTGTTTTTCACCATGGAACTGGGCATCATGTTCTGGGGCTCGCCGGACGTGAGCCTCAGCGCCAACAACAGCCAGCCCGTTCCCGGGTTGCAAGAAGCCCTGGCCAGGGAAGAGGCCCGCCTGGAAGAGGAACTGGACTTCTTGCAGTACTACCCGGTGGCTGCCATCGGCATCACCTGGACCTTCTAAACCTAATACATACCGCTGAAACCAAGCGCTGACTGAGAGCGGGGGTCGGTTCCCGGCCTGTCCCTCTTTTTTCATAGCCAAGCAATCCCACAGGTCTCATACTGTTTCTAACTGGGTGTTTGGTGCGTCCTGGTAACTAAGTATCGGTATCTTCGATTCGACTTTGGAGGTCAATATGTCAAAAGAAAGCGCTCAGGCGTTTTTGGAGTTGCTGAAAACTGATAAAGACTTGGCCAAGAAGATGGCCGAGGTCAAGTCTGATGATGAGGCCATGGCCGCGATCAAGGCGGCCGGCGACTTTGACTTCAGCAAGGAAGAGTGGCTGGCCGTGGTGCGGGAAGTGAAGGGCCAGGAATTGTCTGAAGAGGATTTGGAAAAGGTTGCTGGTGGCTTTAACATCGGTAACTGGAACCCAGCTAACACAATCCCGTAGGTCCCATACGGTTTTTATTGGGTGATCTTGTGAACGGTGCCCTAGGCGCTAGCAACCGGTTAGTGATAACAGCTAATTTTGCAAACAAACCAGGAGGTTACCATGTCAAAAGAAAACGCTGCGGCGTTCCTGCAATTAGTGAAATCCGATGAAGAACTTGCCAAAAAGCTGGCCGCGGCCCAGTCTGAGGAAGAGATCAAGGCAGTTGTCACGGCTGCGGGTGATTATGACTTCAGCCAACAAGAGTGGGTTGAGGCCGTGCAGCAGGAAGCGGGCGTTGAATTGGCGGATGAGGATTTGGACAAGGTGGCTGGAGGCTCCTTTTTGAGCGGCTCCTTTCTGGCCGGCCCCAGTGGTGGTTAGAGAGCCAGGCAAAGACAATATTTCCCTTGAGAGCGTCGATACAAGTCCCACAGGACTCATACTGTTTCTAACTGGGTGCCTGGTGCGTCCCCAGGACTAGAATCGATCAAACCATAAATTTTACTATTGGAGGTTAAAATGTCCCTTGAAAGCGCCAAAAAGTTCTACGAGCTGGTCAAGTCCGATGAGGAGTTGGCTGCCAAGCTGGCTGCGGCCCAGTCCGAGGAAGAGGCCAAGGCCATCGTGCAGGCGGCGGGTGATTATGATTTCAACCAGGAAGAATGGGTCACTGCCTTGCGGGAAGAGAGTGGGGTTGAGTTGGAGGATCAAGACCTGGAAAAGGTGGCTGGAGGCTCTTTTTTTATGGCTATGCAGGGACCCTAATGATCTGGACCAGGTGAGTGGCGGTAACTGGGTTGAAAACACAGGCCGCAGCATTTGGTAGTAGCCTAGTCTGGGTTGATATGGTTTTCAAATAAAGCGGGGCAGGCCAAAGGGTCTGCCCCTCTTTTCGTGGTATCCGGCTGCCGGCGCCGGGAGGGTGGGGTCATGCACCAAGGCTTGGGGCATACAGTTTGTAACTTTGTGATTTGCGCGTGCGGTAATTGGACTCATATGGGAAATTTCGTGTACCCTTGTGAAAGAGGCTGGCATCAGCATCTGGGAG
>JANQFN010000097.1 GCA_028277825.1 Desulfarculaceae bacterium | reverse complement strand
ATTCCACCGCCTGGTCCATGTCCTTGACCGGCATCACCCCCAACAGCGGCCCAAAGGTCTCCTCGCGCATCACGCGCATCTGGTGGTTGACCCCGGTGAGCACCCGGGCGGCCAGGAAGTTGCCCTCCGCGGGCGGGGTCTGGGACTCGGCGTATATGACCGCGCCTTGGGCCAGGGCGTCGCCCAGGTGGGCTTCAACCAATTCACGCTGCTTAGTGGTGGTCATGGCCCCCAAGTCCACCTGAAAATCTGTGTCTAGGCCAACGCGCAGAGCGCGCACCTTGGCGGCCAGCACCTCCAGGAAGGGCTGGTACACCTCCTGGTGCACGTAGATGCGCTCCACCCCGCCGCAGGACTGGCCGCAGTTCTGTAAGCCCGCCCAGACCGCGCCCCCGGCAGCGCGCCCCAGGTCCGCGTCCGCGCAGACCAGCATGGCGTCGTTGCCGCCCAACTCCAGGTTCAACGGGGTCAGGCTCTCGGCGGCCAGAGCCATGAGCTGTTTGCCCACGGCCACCGACCCGGTGAAGAACAGCTTGTCTATGCCCGCCTGCAAAAAGGCCTGGCCAGCCAGGCGGCCGGGCAGGTTGAGCTGGGTGAACACACCTTCAGGCAGCCCGGCGGCGGCAAAGCACTTCTCCAGGGCGCGGCCCACCATCTGGGTTTCGCTGGCCACCTTCAGAATCACGGCATTGCCGGCCAAAAGGGCCATCACCACCTCGGAGAAGGGGATGCCGAGGGGGTAGTTCCAGGGGCTGATCACCGCCACCACCCCGTAGGGCTGGCGGATAATGCGGGCGCGCTTGTTGGCCATGAGCAGCGAGGCCGGAGCCAGCCTGCCGTCCTTGAGAAAGGACTTGGCCTTGCGGGCGTAATAATTGGCAGCCATGGCCGCGGGCATCACCTCGGTGATCAGGGCGTCGTTGCGGGTCTTGCCGTTGTCTTGGGCGATTGTGCGGGCCAGGTCATCGGCGTTGTCAGTGACATAGTCCCGCACCCGCCGCACGGCTTGGGCCCTCTGACTGATGGGCGTGGCCGCCCAGGCCGGCTGGGCCTCCCGGGCCGCGGCCACCACCTGAGGCACCCGCTCCAGGGTGTCTAGCGGTATGTGGCCCAGCACCTCGCCGTTGGCCGGGTTGTAACAAGTGGTCTGCTCTGCTTCTGGATTCATGGCTTCCCCATTACTGAAATCTATTTGGCCAGGCGGTTCCAGGCCCGCCTGCCGCGCATCTGCCAGTAGGCCACATTGGCCGGCAGCAGGGTGCGCTTATCGAAGTTGGGGTTGCCCACCTTGCCCAAAAAGGACAGATAGTGCACGTGGTCGGCCACGCTCATGGTGCAGGCCGGCGCGTGCAGCCAGCGCCGGGAGCGGCTCTTGAGGCACTTGCCGGTGGCTTCCAGGTTTTTGAGCAGCATGTCGTTGCTCTTGGCTTCTTCACTGGTGCGCCGCCGGCACTCATTATAGCTGCTCTGGATGTCCACCGGCTCGCCGTCTATCTCCCCCTGCCAGGAGGTGCAGGCCCCGGCGAACAGCACCTTTTCATCCGGCGCCAGATCCAAAGGCCCTTCCACCTTGCCCACCACGTAGCGCACCTTTTGCATCTTCTGGTCCACGCCGGGGTAATAGCCCCTGAGGATGTGCATTGCCTCCTGCAGGGCGCCGGGGCAGCCACCCCAGCAATAGTCGCGGGAGTGCTTTTCCGGAAAGCCGCCCACCGTGCAGCTCAGGTTGGACTCGGCGCCGAAGTAATCATCCACCCGCTCCAGACAGAACTGGAAGTCCTTTGTCTTGGCCTGCAGTTCGTCCAGGGGAAAGTCGCCGCCGACCTCAACCTCGGCCAGGTCCATGGGCCCCAGACCCTGCTGGGAGGCCATCTTGAGGTGGATCAGGTCCCGGGGCTCCACACCCACCATGTGGCAACCCACCGTGTCCACCGCGCATGGGTTGACCCCCATGACGATGACTCCCAAATCGAACGGTTCCGGGGTGAGCATCATACGCTGGCCGGCCACGATGCCGTCGATGGCGATGAAGCCCGCTTGCACCGCGTGGTTCAAGTCCACGATCTTTTGTTCCAAAAAGGTATTGTGATCCAGCAGGCGGAAGCGGTCGTCTTGCAGGCCGATGAAGTTCTTCAGGCTCAGGGTCAAACGGGTCCAGGGGTGGGCCTTGAACTTGGGCAGGTTGATCAGAAAGTCGCAGTCCATTACCGGACGGGGCAAATACAACTCATCGCGCAGCCGCTCCGGGTGGCTCAGGGCCACGGGCGCCTGCCTGGCTTCGTCAAAGTACAGGGCCTGGGCCCCTTGCCGCTTGAGCACCGGCAAAAAGCCCGCGTTCTTGAAGCAAAAGCGGGTGGGGATGGTGATGCCGCAGCGCTCGCCCACCGCCATCTGGCTGACATCCTGCCCCAGCTCCCGGGCGGCCATGATGGCGCCTTCCAGAAACTCGGCCCGGGTGAAGGCATAGGGAAACACCTCGGGCTGGGCCAGCACGGTGTTGGGCTTGAACAGCACCCGGCCCCGGGGCCGCACGCCAAACTCCTGCATGCCCTCTTTGATGATGCCGGCGATGAGCCCGGCGTCGTAACGCTCGCAGCGCCGGATGATCACCTTGTGTTTCATTCTGTCCCCCCCTTACTGTTGGCGAACAGGCTGCCCTGCTCCGCGGCGGGCTCGATCAGCTCCGGTCCCTCGTGGACCAACGAGTTCACCCGGACCGACACCGGAAAGACCCGCATCAGCTTGGCCGGGTATGGCTTGAGCAGCTTGCCCAGGGCCTGGGGATCGCTCTGGCCCGGATCCAGCCAGGCCGCCTCCTCCTCCGGGGCCAGTATAACCGGCATGCGCTCGTGTATGGGCCTGACTAGGCCATTGGCCCGGGTGGTGATGATGGTGAAGGTCTTCAGTTCCTCTGCAGCGTCATCATCCCGCCAGGTGTCCCACAGGCCGGCCAGGGCAAAGGCGGCCCCGTCTTGCAAGACCAGGCGATAGGGCTGCTTGCCGCCGGGTACTTTGGCCCATTCATAGAAGCCGTCGGCCGGCACCAGACAGCGGGAGCGCTTGAAAGGCCCCCGGAAGCTGGGCTTGGTTTCAAGGCCCTTGGCGCGGGCGTTGATCATCCTGTAGCCGGTGCTGGCCTCCCTGGCCCAAGACGGCACCAGGCCCCAGCGCAGCATGGCCCCCTGCCGCCCTCCCTCATCCAGTACCACCAGGGCCTCCTGGCCAGGGGCCAGGTTGTAGCGGGGCCGATAGTTGATATCCGAGGCGGGAAAGCCGAAACGCTCCTGCAAAAAATCCAGTTCCCGGGTTTGGGTGAAGCGGCCGCACATGATGGGTCATTCCATCACATTAGAGCGCCGGGAATCAATCGCCGGCCGCGGCCTGGTCCAAGAGCCACAGGGTCTCGCCCGCGGCGCGCACCCGGGCCGCCGGGTAGTCCCGGGCCGCGGCCTGGGGATCATCCAGGATGCGCAGCACTACGGGCCGCTTGCTTTGGCCGGCTGCCAAAAACAAGACACAGGCCGCCGAATTTATGGCCGGCAAAGTCAGGGTGACCCGGGGCAGGTGAGGCTCCATATGCGCGGGCGCGGCCACCGGCGCCACCCAGCGTTCCCGCTCTTCCAACACCGGCCTGCCCGGAAACAAGCTGGCAGTGTGGCCGTCGGAGCCCAGGCCCAACAAGACCAGGTCCCAAAAGGGCCAGGGGGCACCGTGAAAAAAGCCCTTGAGCCGCCACTCATAGTCAGAGGCCGCTTCCTGTGGCGACAGTTTGCCGATAATGCGGGGCAGGTTGTCTTTGGGCAGGCCCGCCGGCGGGCCCAGGGCGGCAAGGGCCTGGCCCCAGTTGCTGGCCGGGTGGTCAAAAGGCACGCAGCGCTCGTCGCCCATGAAGATATGACAATGTTCCCAGGGCAGCATGTTGCCCCCGCCCAAGAGGCCATAGGCCTGCAGGGGGGTGCTGCCGCCGGCCAGCACCACAGTGAAGCGCCCCCGTTGGGCCACCGCTTGGGCGGCGCGCCCGGCGATCTCAGCGGCCGCCGCCCGGGCCAGGGCCACGGTGTCTGCCACGACCTGCAGGGACACGTCCTCAGCTCCGCTGATTAAAGGGATGGCCCGGCCAGATATTGGCCGCGGCGTGAGGGCCCCAGGAACCGGCCGCGTAGCGGTGCAGACGGTCGGCGCGGTCGCCGCAGCTCTCGCAGGCCTCCAGCACCGGATCCAGGTAGGCCCAGCACAACTCCACGCCGTCCTGGCGCCAGAACAGCATCTGATCGCCCAACATGGCGTCGGCCAGGGCCTTTTCATAGGCCTCCAGAGAGGTGGCGCCGGCCTGATCCTGGTAGGCGAAATGCAGACGCACCGTCCTCAGCGCCACCTGGCCGCCGGGCTGCTTGGCCTGGAAGTAGAGGCTGATCTCCTCGGTGGGCTGGATGTCCAGCACCAGGCGATTGGCCTTGATCTCCTCGCCCAAGACCTGGCGGAACAAAGAGTGGGGGATCTCGCGGAAGTTGATCACGATGCGGGTGAGCTTTTGGGCCAGGCGCTTGCCGCTGGTGATGTAAAAAGGCACCCCCTGCCAGCGCCAGTTGTCCACGAACAACTTGACCGTGGCATAGGTGGGGGTTAGCGAGGAGGGATCCACCCCGGGCTCGGCCCGGTAGGCGGGCAGCTTCTGGCCGCCGATCTCCCCGGCCTCGTACTGGGCCAGGACCAGGTAGTCGTAGAGGTTGTCCAGATCAAATGGTCTGAGGCTTCTGAACAGCTTGGTCTTTTCATCGCGCACCCTATCGGCGGCGAAGATCGAAGGAGGTTCCGCGGCCACCAGGGCCAGAAGCTGCATCATATGGTTTTGGAACATGTCCCTTAAGACCCCGGCCTGCTCATAGTAGCCCGCCCGGTGCTCCACCCCCAGGGTCTCGGCGGAGAGGATGGATACCTGCTCAATGTACTGGCGGCTCCACAGCGGCTCGAAGATGGCGTTGGCAAAGCGGAACATCATGATGTTCTGCACCGTCTCCTTGGCCAGATAGTGGTCGATGCGAAACACCTGATGTTCTTTGAAGCCGCTGCTGATGGCCGCGTTGAGTTCCTGGCTGCTGGCCAGGTCGCGGCCAAAAGGCTTTTCCACCACCAGCCGCCGCCAGACGCCGGCCTCCGGGTCTTCGGCCGAAAGCCCGGCCCGGCCCAGCATGGTGGCCACCAGGCTGTAGAGCATCGGGGGGATGGCGCATTCGAACAGGCAGCTACCGCCTACGCCATGGGCCTGGTTGAGTTCCTCCAAACGCCGGCCCAAGTTCAGATAGGTCTCCAGGTCGTCGTAGATCACCGGCTGGTAATGCAGGCGGGTGGCGAACTCATCCCAGCGGGTCAGGTCCTCGCCCTTGGCTGCCACCGCCTTTTTCATCTTTTCGCGCAGCCCAGCGTCGCCCAGATCGCTGCGCGCCGCGCCGCATATGAAGAAGTTGGCCGGCATGCCGCCGCTGATGAACAGGTTGTACAGGGCTGGCAGCAGTTTGCGTGCGCTTAGATCGCCCGAGGCCCCGAAGATGACGATGCCGCAGTCATCGGGCACCCGGGGAAAAGCCTGTTCGGGAATGTCACCGGTATCGATAGCCACCATGGCCAATCTCCTTGTCTATTCGCCGGCCTTTTTCACGGCGTGGCCGCCGAACTGGTTGCGCATGGCGGCCAGCACCTTGTCGCCGAAGGTCTCTTCCTGGCGGGAGCGGAAGCGATCCATCAGGCTCAGGGCGATCACCGGCGCGTTGGTGGCGCTCTCAATGGCCTGCAGCACCGTCCAGCGGCCCTCGCCGGAATCATCCACGTAGCCCCGCAGTTGTTCCAGCTTGGGGTCCTCGCCAAAGGCACGCTCCATCAATTCCAAAAGCCAGGAGCGCACCACCGAGCCGCGCATCCACATATGACAGATGGCTTCAAAATCATGGTGCTCGGAAAAAGGCCCCCGCTGCATCAGGTCAAAGCCCTCGGCATAGGCCTGCATCATGCCGTATTCGATGCCGTTGTGGATCATCTTGACGAAGTGGCCGCTGCCCACCGGACCGCAGTGCAAATAGCCCTCGGGCGGGGCCAGGGTGGCGATGGCCGGCTCCACCAGCTTGAAGTGCTCATCCTCGCCACCGGCCATGATGGCGTAGCCCTCAGTTAGGCCCCAGATGCCGCCGCTGACCCCGGCGTCCATGTAGCCCAGGTCCTTAGCCGCCATCAACGGCGCCCGTCTAAGGTCGTCCTTATAATAGCTGTTGCCCCCCTCCACGATCACATCGCCCGGCTCCAGCAGCCCGGCCAGGGTCTCCAGGTGCTCATCCACGGTGTCCGCGGGCAGCATCAGCCAAACCACCCGGGGTGCGGCCAGGACTGAAATCAAGTCTTCCAGTTCCGCCACGGCAATGACGTTGTCTTCCTCGGCGGCCAACTCTTGGGCCTTGGCAAAGGTGCGGTTGAAGGCCACCACCTGATGACCGCCCCGGGAAAGGCGTTTGGCCATGTTCAGTCCCATGCGTCCCAAGCCAACCATCGCCAGTTGCATTGTTTGACTCCTCTTGAACCCCCATACGAGGGTACATTCCCCGCGGCTTGCCGCGCTATAAAGTTGAAATTTCCTCTTGATACCCCGCTGCTGGCGGCGGGGTTGTTCATTCCCTATGCTCAATGCGAACCGCAAACCATAATCCTCAACTGCATTTACAGTATCCAGCTTTTTAGCTTCTCTGTTAAGCACTGACTTGACGTATGTACGATTTGTGCATACAATTAGACATGCAGTTCGAGTGGGACTCTAACAAGCATTTGGAGAACCTGAAAAAACACAGAATTGATTTTGTCGACGCCGAGCAATTATTTCAAGGGCCGGTACTACAAGCCCCTGACCTCAGGGAAGATTATGAAGAGGAGCGGTTCTCAGGCATTGGGTGGGTGAATCACCGGGTGATTACCATTGTGTTCACCGAGCCCGAGCCTGATGTTATCAGGGTCATCTCCATGCGGAAGGCAACCAAGCAAGAGAGGAATCGTTTTGAAAAAGCAATCGCAGACCGATTG
>JANQFN010000018.1 GCA_028277825.1 Desulfarculaceae bacterium | reverse complement strand
CCTGGGCACCGGCGAGCGGGGCAAGGTGGTGGACGTGGGCATCAGGAGCACCCGCCTGTTGACCCGCGATGACGTCTTGATCTCCATCCCCAACTCGCTGATGTCCACCACCAAGATCATAAACCAGAGCGGCCGGGTGCCGCGCTTCCGCATCCGGGTCAACGTGGGCGTGGGCTTTGAGTCCGACCTGGAGACCGTGGAAAAGTTGCTCCTGGACGCCACCGAGGGCATCAGCGAAATCGTGACCAGCCCCAAGCCCCGGGTGCGCTTTAGGGAAATCGCCGACTCCACTTTGAACTACCAGCTTTTGGCCTGGCTGCACGACCCGGCTGACCGGGGACGCATCACCCATATCCTGCTCACCAGGATAGTCAACGCCTGCCGCGTGGAGGGCATTGACCTGGCCTTCCCGCAGCGGGTGATCTCCTACCGGCCGGGTCCAGAATCCCAAACCCGGGTGTGGATCGAAAAGGAGCGGGAAGAGGAGCCGGAACCGCCACCAGAACCAGAGCCGGAGGAAGGGCAAAAAGACCAAGGCAAGCCAGGGTAGGGGGCCTGGCGCCTGGGTCTGCACTATTGTCGAGAGGAGGCTTGTTTGTTTGCCAGACGTTACTCACCCATGGTGGTTCTAGCCTTTGCCTTCATGTTGGCTTTGTGTGTCGCCTCCCTGGCCCTGGCCCAGAGTGCGGACACCCTGCGGGCCTCGGGCCAGGCCGGCGAGCGCTATGACGGCTACATGCAGGCGCGGGACCCCAAGGTGGCCGGCGAGGTGCATAAGATCAATGACGAGCGCCACAGGGTCTATTCCATCCGGGCCGAGCAGGAGGGCGTGTCAATCGGGGAGGTGGGCCGGGTTTTTGCCCAGCAGCTTATCGAGCAGTCCCCGCCCGGCACCTGGATATTGACCGAAAGCGGGCAGTGGGTGCAGAAATGAGGGGCGCGTTCAGGTAGCTAGTCTGAGAAAAAAGTCGGGAAGGAAGGGAGGTGACGTTTCGTATATGAAAAAAAGTTTTTCTGAAAGAATGGGTTTTAAACGGGCGAGAGACTCTCTACAGATAGAGGGCGTGGATTCAACTTTACGCACAGCACTTTGGAACAAACTCTATAGTACAGTTGCAGACGATTATGCCATTCCATACATCTGGACAGACTTCCTCAATTACCCGAAAAACCAACTCTACGATAGTTTTGGCAATTTGGGGAGCCTCCGCACGCAAGAAGTCATTGATAAAATTTACGCTAAGTATACAAAGTTAAAGTGGTATGAAATATATGATTTTTTGGAATACCTGGCCAATTACACTAAAATGATAGATGATGAATACCTGGAAGATTTTACTCGAGAGTGCAATGATGTTCTCGAAAACTACCTTTCCGGGTACCGCTTAATTGGTACTCAAATTGTCCCCCTAACATCTGAGCATGAACTGGAAGAAATTGATACGGCTCTTGGTGAGCCGCCCGACCCGGTGGCACAGCACATAGAAACCGCACTTTTCCTGATGGCCGATAGAGAGGCACCTGACTATCGCAACTCCATCAAGGAGTCAATAAGTGCCGTTGAGGCTATGTGCCGCCTCATAACGGACAACGAAAGCACCACGCTGGGGAAATGCATCAAGAAGCTCGATGAAAAGCTTGGAGGACACCCGGCACTACATCAAGCCTTCGACAAGCTTTACGGCTGGACCAACGACGAGAGCGGTGTGCGTCACTCGCTGATGGACGAGTCTGAGCTTGGTTTGGAAGACGCGACCTTCATGCTGGTCACTTGTTCTGCTTATGTCAACTACCTTAAAGAGAAGGCCCGCAAAGCCGGCATAGAGTTCTAATTTTTTCTTTCATAACCTCTTCAGGGCGGTTCGCGTCCAGCCAAGGCAGCGTTGCCCACAATAATTGCGGCTCCTGCCCAGCACAAAACAGGCCCGCTGGGCAACAACCGTTGCCCGGCGGGCCTGATCAAAAACCGTTCGTTCTATTTACCAGTCCACTGCCTCACACTGACCTGACCCTGGGGGTCCACGTAAACGCTCAGCCTGGTATAGGCGGCCGGCGCGCTGGTGGACCAGGCACGTTTGTAATAGCTGGAGCTTTTATCGCAGGTGGCGTCATCGAATGACTGATATTCCACCCAAGAGATGCCGTCGATCACGCCATCATAGATTTTGGTCTCGCCCGGCTTCACAATTTGGGTTTTGGGTCCACCGTCGGGTATCCACTTACCCTCGGACTTGGCCCACAACACGGATTGCCATTTAAAGCTGTAGCACTTTTTGGCGGTTTCGTTTTTCATGCCGATGCGGCCGGCCTCAGCGCTCAAAGGCGCCAGCAGGGCCAAACCCACGATAAGGCATAGAACCAGAACTAGTTTGCGTGACATTTTGGTCTCCCGTCCTCCCAAGGTGAAGCGTATGTAATTTCCAGGCCAGCAGGCAGGGGCGGGCCTTGATCCCTCTCGAATGCCAAGATAAGTCCTTTGATTACCTGGTGCAAGTGATTAAGGCCCATTAAATGGCGGCGTTTGCCAAAAAAGATGAGGCCCGCCAGGCTAGGGAGGGTACCCGGCGGGCCTCTTTTTTAGGAGAGGGGATGCTATTTATATGAACCCGGCATCCCGCGGGCATGGCTATTCAGCCGGGATGATTCATGATGGCCTGGCGATATTACGACCCAACAATCGTCCAGCAATCTACCATCAATTATGCTCCCGGTTTATTAGTGTCACTTCGATCTCCAGCCCAGCACAGCCAGCCGCCAGCAAACAAGGCGCCTGGTAAGCGAGGGCCGCAGGCGTAGCAAAAGCTACGTTGAGGCCCGAGCGCCGCCAGCAACACAGTGTGCTGGTGGCTGGCGAAGTCTGGTCGCTCGGGCATCGTGGATCATCCCGGCTAACCTAAAATATAACCGTTCTTCTCGATCACCCGGTCGGCAATGGCCCGCTTGAGGCCGATGGCGTTGATGGGCTGATACTTGAGCAGCTTGCGCACGCCGATGAGCATGGTCCTCAACTCGTCGCCCTCGGACATCACGCTGAGGCTCTCATTGGCCCATACCACCATCTGGGGCAGCATCTCATCCATGTAGATCTGGGTCATCTGGATGTAGGGCGCGGCCTTTTCCTCGCCCAACTCGGCGATGGCCTTCTTGGCCCGGATCACGCAGCTCTCCATGGTGAAGGCCTCGATTACCATGTCCGCCAGGCGCAGCAGGATCTCCTGCTCGTTGATCAGCTTTTCCATGTAGGTCTGGGCAGCCAGGCCGGCCACGTATATGACTGCCTTTTTGCTCATCTCGGCCATATGCTCCTGCAGGGCCAGGGGCTCGTCCGGCAGCTCCACCATCATGGGCGAGTACTCCATGATCTCGCCCAACAGCTTGAGGCCCGCGTCCATCAGGGGCAGCTTGCCCTTCATGGCCCGCTTCAAAAGCTCGCCGGGGATGGTCATGCGGTTGATCTCGTTGGTGCCCTCGAAGATGCGGTTGATGCGCGCGTCGCGGTAGCAGCGCTCAGCCGGGTACTCGGCGATGTAGCCGTAGCCGCCGAAGATCTGCACGCTCTCGTCAGCCACGTAGTCCAGCACCTCCGAACCCAGCACCTTGTCAATGGAGCATTCCACCGCGAACTCGCGGATAGCGGCCGAGGCCTTCTCGCCGTAGTCGTCGGAGGTGGGGTCCCCGCCCTCCATGGCGGCGTCGATCAGGCCCACCGTCCGGTAGATGGCCGATTCCAAGGCAAAGGACTTGACCGCCATCTTGGCCAGCTTTTCCTTGATGGCCCCGAACTCCACGATGGATTGGCCGAACTGGGCCCGGTCCTTGGCGTAGCGGGTGGTGAACTCCAGGATGGACTTGCAGCCGCCCAGGGTGGCCGCGCCCAGCTTGTAGCGCCCGATGTTCAAAACGTTCATGGCGATGGTGCCGCCCTTGCCGATCTCATACAAAAGGTTCTCGGCCGGCACCTGGGCGTCTTCCAGGATCACGGTGGTGGTGGAGGAGCCCTTGATGCCCAGCTTCTTTTCCTCGGCGCCGGTGCTCACCCCGGGGAAATCGCGTTCCACGATAAAGGCGGAAAAGGCGCCGTCGATCTTGGCGAAGACGATGAAGGTCTCGGCCCAGCCGCCGTTGGTGATGAACATCTTTTCGCCGTTGAGGATGTAGTGACTGCCGTCCTCGGACAAGACCGCCTTGGCGCGAGCGCCGCCCACTGCGTCGGAGCCGGCGCCGGCTTCGGTGAGACCGTAGGCCGCGATTTTAGTGCCCATGGCCAGGTCGGGCAGATACTTTTCCTTTTGGGCGGCATTGCCGTAATACACGATGGGCAGGGTGCCGATGCCGGTGTGGGCGCCCTGGGCCACGGCCAGGGAGCCGGCCCCGCCAAAGGCCTCAGTAATGCAGCAAGTGGCGATTTTGTCCAGGCCCAGTCCGCCGTATTCCTCGGGCACGTCCGAGCCCAACAGGCCCAGCTCGCCGGCGGCGGCCATGAGTTTTTTAACCAGGTCGTGGTCCTTTTCCTCGATGGCCTCCCAGTTGGGCAGGATCTCGTTGGCCACGAAATCCAGGGTGGTCTGCAGTATCATCTTGTGCTCGTCGGAAAACTCCTCCGGGGTGAAGCAGGCCGTGGGATCAGTGGGACCCAGCAGGAATCCGCCGCCTTGGGGGATATTGTTGTCAGCCATTTTCTCGGCTCCCTTTAAAAAGAAAGTTTCTGACGCCGCCTGAAACGCGCGACGTGGGTCGTCTAGTAATCCTCTTTTTCAAACACCCCGGCCGCGCCCATGCCGAAACCGATGCACATGGAAACCAGGCCCCAGCGGCTGTCTGGCCGGGCGGCCATTTCATAGGCCAGTTGGGTGGTGAGCTTGGCGCCGGTGCAACCCAGGGGATGGCCCAGGGCGATGGCCCCGCCGTTTACGTTGACCTTGTCCATATCCAGGCCCAACTCGCGCACGCAGTACAATGCCTGGGCGGCAAAGGCCTCGTTGAGCTCGATCAGGTCCAGGTCAGCGGTCTGGATGCCGGCATACTTCAGGGCCTTGGGCACCGCCTTGACCGGGCCGATGCCCATGTAAATGGGATCTACCCCGGCCACGGCGAATGAGCGGTAGGTGAGCATGGGCGTAAGCCCCAGTTCGGCGGCTTTGTCCTTGGACATGCACATCACCGCCGCTGCCGCGTCGCTGGTCTGGGAGGAGTTGCCCGCGGTCACCGAGCCGCCCAGTTTGAAGGCGGGCCTCAGTTTGGCCAGGCCCTCCCTGGTGGTGCCGGGCCGGGGGCCTTCGTCCACCTCAAAGACCTCTTCGTACAGTTCATACTTGCCCTTGTCGTTAACGCGCTGTTTGGTCACGCTCAAGGGCACGATCTGTTCGGTGAATTTGCCTTCTTCTATGGCCTTGACGGCCAGCTCGTTGGAGCGCACGCCCAGGGCGTCCTGGTCCTCGCGGCTCACATCGAAGTCAGTGGCCACGTTCTCGGCGGTCATGCCCATGCCTTCGTAGGCCCAGGGCCGTTCGTTGCCCATCTCCGGGTCCAGGGTCATCATGTTGCCGCCCATGGGCACCAGGCTCATGGACTCCACGCCGCCGGCGATGATGGTCTCGGCCTGACCCACCATGATGCGCTCGCAGGCGATGGAGATGGCCTGCAGGCCCGAGGAGCAAAAGCGGTTCACGGTCATGCCGGGCACCTCGTCGGGCAGCCCCGCCTTTTGAGCGGCCACCCGGCCCACGTTAAGGCCCTGCTCGGCCTCGGGAAAGGAGCAGCCCAGGATCACGTCGTCGATCTGGGCCGGGTCCAGGCCCGGAGTGCGCTGGGCCGCCTCGGCCACCACCACAGAGGCCATGTACTCCGGCCGGGTCTGGCGCAGGGCGCCCTTGGGCGCCTTGCCCACCGCGGTTCTGCAGGCCGCGACGATCACGGCTTCTTTCATGAGATTCCTCCTACTTATTTGGCCGGGCCAAAATAGGTTGAACAGGAGAGGGACGCATAACCATAGCGCCCGCACGACTTGTTATTGGTCAAATGGTCCCTCTCCCGTTCATTGCTTAGTCAACTTTAATTGCGTAGCGGTTTGCCGGTCTTGAGCATGTGGGCCATGCGCGCCTGGGTCTGAGGGGTGCCGCAAAGCCTTAAGAAGCTCTCCCGCTCCAGGTCCAAGAGATGCTGCTCGCTCACCTCGGTATCGGGCAGCACGTCGCCGCCGGTGAGGATGCGCGCCACCTCCTTGGCCACGGTCACGTCGTGGTCGGTGATGTAGCCCGCCTTGTGCATGTTGTAGACCGCGTAATTGAACACGCCCATGGCCTCGGCACCCATGACCCGCACCTTGCCGATGGGGCGGGGCGCGTTGTAGCCGGCCAGTTTCATGGCGATGACGTTGTCCTTGGCCTTTTTAATGCGAAAGTCGGCGTTCACCGAGATTTTGTCCGTGGGCCTCAAGATGCCCATGGAGATGGCCTCCGGTCCAGAGGTGGCCACCTTGGCCATGGCGATGGACTCAAAGGCCCGGGCCACAAAGGGCAGGAGATAGATCTGCTTGGGGTAAAGCCCGCCCTTTTGCACGGTGAAGACCCGCTCGTAGGTGTTTCTGAGCAATAGCTCCTTGCAGCCACCGCCAGCCGGGATCACACCCACGCCCACTTCCACCAGGCCGATGTAGCTCTCCGCCGCGGCCACCACCCGATCCGAGTGCAAGCAAACCTCGCAGCCGCCGCCCAGGGCCATCTGATGCGGCGCGGCCACCACCGGCGCGTCCAAGTACTTGACCCGCATAAGAGTGTCCTGGAACTTCTTGATCATCCATTCCAGTTCGTCCCATTCCTCTTCCTGGGCGATGAACAAAACCATCATTAAATTGGCGCCCACCGAGAAATTGCTGCCGTGGTTGGCGAACACCAGGCCCTCGAACTGGCCTTCCTCCACCAGGTTGCAGGCCTTGTCCACCATGGTCATGATGTCCGCGCCCAACGAATTCATCTTGGTGTGGAACTCCACGCACAAAACGCCGTCATCCAGGTCGATCAGGCTGGCGCCCTTGTTCTCCAGCACGGTCTTGTTGCGCTCTTTGAGTGAGGGCAGCAGGATCAAGTTGGGCGAGACCTCCTCAGCCACATAGTCCTGGGTGGCCAGGTCATAGTAATAGCGCTGGCCGTTTTCGCTCTTATAGAAGGAGACATGCCCCGCGGCCAGCATCTCCTCCACCCAGGAGGGGATGGTCAGTCCGGCCTCGCGCATCTTGTTGGCCGCCTTTTCCACCCCCAAAATGTCCCAGGACTCAAAGGGTCCGGCCTTCCAGTTGAAGCCCCACTTCATGGCGTTGTCGATGTTGACGATGTCGTCGGCGATCTCGGGGATGCGGTTGGCCGCATAAATCAGGCCGGCGCTCATGTGCCTGAAGGTGAACTCCGCCGCCTGGTCGGCGCCGTAGTACAGGCTCTTCATCTGGGCCTTGAAGCCGCTGAGTTGTTTGGCCGCTTCCAGGGAGGCGAACTTGGCCTTTTTAGTGGGCCGGTACTCCATGCTCTCCCGGTCCAGCACCAGGATCTGCTTCTTGCCCTTTTCGTCCTTGCTCTTTTTGTAAAAGCCTCCGCCGGTCTTGTTGCCCAGCCAGTTGTTATCGATCATCTGGCGGAACCACGCGGGCGGGGAGAATATCTCGCGCTCCTCGTCGTCCGGGCAACCGTCATACACGTTGGTGGCCACGTGGCCCAGGGTGTCCAGGCCCACCAAATCGGCCAGGCGGTAGGAAGCCATCTTGGGGTGGCCCAGCACGGTGCCGGTCAGGGCGTCCACCTCTTCGAAACTCAAGCCCATCTCGTCGATAAGCTGGTTCAGGTAGCTCATGCCGAACACGCCGATGCGGTTGGCTATGAAGTTGGGGGTGTCTTTGGCGAACACCACGCCCTTGCCCAGGACCTTTTCCGCGAAATCGGCCATGTCCGCGATCAACTGGGGGTCGGTCTGGGGTCCGGGGATGATCTCGAAAAGCTTCATGTAGCGGGGAGGGTTGAAAAAGTGAGTGCCCAAAAAGCGGGTCTGGAAGTCGTGGCTCAGGTGCTCGCTCATGGCGGCCACCGAGATGCCCGAGGTGTTGGTGGTGACCACCGCCTCGGGTTTGACCACTTTCTCCAGCCGGGACAACAGGTCCTTTTTGATGTCCAACAGTTCGACCACCACCTCCACGATCCAGTCGCAATCCGCCAGCATCTCCAGGTCGTCCTCCAGGTTGCCCACGGAGATGAGCTCGGCATTGTCCGGAACGTAGAAAGAGGCCGGCTTTGATTTCAGAGCCCCCTCTAAACCGGAGGTGGCGAAGAAATTGCGAAAGGTTGACGAGTCTTCACTCACGCCCTTTTGGGCCAAAGCGTCTGGCATCTGGGGGGGGACGATGTCCAAAAGCACCGTGGCAAGACCCACGTTGGCGCAGTGCGCGGCGATGGTGGCCCCCATGACGCCGGCGCCGATGACGCCCACTTTTTCGATCTTTAAGGACATAAATCTAACCTCCTTGCAGGGCTAGCCAGCCCTTGCCGCGCCCAAAGTTGAATGACATGTCATTCATATTGGCGTTGTTTTTATTTAGAGCGGGCCCCAGGGGGAATAAAAGTGAATGAATTGTCATTCATTGCTGCGAAAGTAACATGGCCTCAGCAGGCTGTCAAATATTTTTTCCTCTGTGTGAACATTTTTAACTCCCAGGTACCTGGCAGGGAGTGGGCAGGCTTTTGCCAATGGTTCTGGGGCATTGCATTGCGCGCTTTGTTGTGCTAAATTCATCCCCTAAATAACGCCCCTCCAGGGAGCACCGCGTGGGTCAACATATATTTGAAGTGCTTGCAAACCTGAGCCTTGGCCGCAAGCCGGCTGCCAAGCCCCACAAACCAAGACCAGGCCTTTTCTTCCTTTGTAGCGCGTTTTTATTCGCCGCCTGGTTCTGCCTGAGCAACGCGCCCCTGGCAGCCGCCATTGAGTCTCCCCGCAAAGCTTCGCCGGTCGCTCCCGCATCCGTGGATTCCCCGGCCCCTCCCTTGATCTATTGTTTTCACGGCGAGGTGCACAATCCCCGCATGGTGGTGGTAGATAAGTCCCGCCAGCGGGTGATGGTGTTTCGTTACAAGGGCAAAATGGCCCTGGAATATGAATTCCCCGCGGCCAGCGGCGAGCAAAAGGGACGTAAAAGCGCCTCCAAGGACGAGCGCACCCCAGAGGGCGTCTACTTCATCACCCACCGTTACAAGGACCGCAAGATCACCATTTTCGGTGACCGGGCCATGCATTTAAATTATCCCAACCCCTCAGACGCCCTGGCCGGGCGCAAGGGGGACGGCATCTACATCCACGGCAGCAACCGGCGCTACAAGCCGCGCAGCACCAACGGCTGCCTGGTCATGGCCAATCCGGATATTCGCAAGGTGGAGCCCTTGCTTTGGGAGCAAAACACGCCGGTGATCGTGGTGGAGCGGCTGGCGCTGCCCACGCTGCCCGATCGGGACAAGGCCTGCGAGTT
>JANQFN010000634.1 GCA_028277825.1 Desulfarculaceae bacterium | reverse complement strand
CCTGGGCGATCTCAGCGTAAAAGGGATTCAACAGGGTGGTGACCACCAGGCCGATGGTGTTGGTGCGCCGGGTGGCCAGGGAGCGGGCCACCTGGTTGGGCCGGTAGTCCATGCGCCGGGCGATGGCCGTGATGCGCTTCCTGGTAGCCTGGCTCACCCTCGTGGAGCGCTCCGGGTCCAGGGCCAGGGCCACGGTGGTGTGGGACACCCCGGCTTGCTTGGCGATGTCGCGCAAGGTGGCGCGGCGCTTTTTTTGACGTTTGGGAGACATCGGGGTCCGATCAGCAATATAAGTTTACCGGTAAACTAGATTAGGGCTTATCAAGCCTGGTTGTCAAGGAAATAAGAGAGTTGGGAAGCAAAAGGTTGGGTAAGGTCGAGTGGGCCCGTGTTGAACCCCCATACGGGGGTTCATGCCCCGCGGTTTGCCGCGTTATAAAGCTGAAATTTTTCTCTTGATCCCTCGCTGCTTGCGGCGGGGTTGTTCATTAGACATGTTGGAATAATCACTTACCGGGCGCACGGGCAATATGACCGGACATCGGTTAAAGGCAACTTGTTGCGCAAGCGGGCTATGGCGGCCCCTAATGTGTGGCCAGCCTACAAAAACCGACCGCACCCTTGCGACCCGAAAACAACGGGTTGTTTTGTTCCTTCCAGACCTCTTTCAAAAGGCCACACTCGCAAGGGTCGGTGTCAGGGCACGCTGGTCAACTCCAACAATGAAGGGTCGTGCGGGGCCAGGATGCGGTCAGCGTGGCTCTTCAATAGCTTGATGCTCTCATAGGCCGCCTTGGCGTCCCAGAGGATGCCGGGCAGCACCACGTCGTAGGCGCCCATCAGGCGCGGGGTCTCCTCGGGGTAATAATTCTCCAAACAGGTGCACATGCCGGAGATGGCCACCACACCCTCGCTGGTCTCCACCAGCACTGACTGGCCGCCGGCGGTGTGCCCCGGCGTGGGCAGCAGGGTCACGCCCGGGACTATCTCTCGTTCGCCCTGGATCAGGGTCAAATCGATGTCTTGGAAATAATCGCGATGATAGATGCCCTGGTGCGGGCCCGGGTCCAGGGCGGCCTCGTATTCCACCCGCTGCACCAGCACCTGGGCGTTAGGGCATCTCTTGGTGTTGGCGCAGTGGTCAAAGTGAAGCTGGGTCTGCACCACGATGTCGATGTCATCCGGCGCCACCCCTACTGAGGCCAGGGCCTCATCAAAGCTCTGCACCGCGGTCATTTCCAGTTCGGCCAGTACCGGGTGATAGTCCTGGTACTCTCGGGCCTCGATGGCGCTGTCCACCAGGATGTTTTTTTCGGCCCCGGCGATGAACCAGGTTACAAAGGGCCTGATTATGGGGCTGCCGTAATCAGTCATATAGGTCATGTAGCCCTTTTCGCCGGTGTAATAGCACAGGGTGAGGGGGATGATCTTGAGGGCAGAGGCCATGACGCCGCCTCCTTTGGAGTGATGTGCCGGGGGGGCTAGGTCTACTTTTCCTGTTTTACTTTTTTGATCAATTGGGCCTGGCGCACAAAATACAGGTCGCGTTGCTTAATAATGCCGGGCAGAGCTTCTGGCGAGTAGCGGTAAAAGCCCTCGCCGGCCTTGGCGCCCAGCTTGCCCGCCTCCACCCGCTGTTTGAAAAACTCCTGGGGTTTCTTTTCGTCGCACAAGTCGGCGAAAAGGTAGTCGGATACGCTATGAAACACGTCCAGTCCGCCCAGGTCCGCGGTCTCCATGGGCCCGAGCCAGGACCAGCGGAAGCCCAGGCCGCTCTTGACCGCGGTGTCCACGTCTTCGGGGCTGGCCACGCCCGTGGCCACCAAATGCAGGGCCTCTCGCAGCAGGGCGTATTGCATGCGGTTGCCCACGAACCCGGGCAGGTCCTTATTCACCACCACCGGCGCCTTGCCCATGGAGGCGATGAGTCCGCGCAGGGTTTGGGCCACCTGGTCAGAGGTA
>JANQFN010000493.1 GCA_028277825.1 Desulfarculaceae bacterium | reverse complement strand
CCAAGACATCACAAGCATCGGACTCAGGGGTTTCGGCCTCTATCTGCCCAGCGAAATCAGCGGAGCCCCGGAGATCGCCGAGGTCTCGGGCCTCAGCCTGGAGCAGCTGGAAGAGTTGGGCATCCGGGGCCGCCACCAACCCGCACCGGAAGACCAGCCGGTGCCCATGGCCGCCCGGGCGGCGGAGCAAGCCCTGGAAGATGCCGGCCTGGCGCCGGAAGAGATCGACGTGGTGGTGTGGACCGGCGAGGAATACAAGGACTACATTGCCCAGACCGCCTCCATTCGCCTACAAGAAGAGCTGGGCTGCCGGGAGGCCTTTGCCTACGACCTGGTGGGCCAGGGCACCACCCTGGTCCTGGGTCTGCGCATCGCCCGGGACATGATGCTGGGCGATGACACCATCAACACGGTGCTCTTGGCCGGCGGCACCCGCAATCTGGACCTGGTGGACCCGGCCAACGAGGACACCCGCTTCTTGCTGGCCTATTCCGCCTCAGGCGCGGCGGCGGTGCTGCAACGGGGCTTTGGCGCCAACCGGCTCCTGGCGGCAACGGTGAGCACTGAACCGGGCCTGGCTGATGAGGTCTACGTGCCCGGCGGCGGCACCGAGATGCCCTTTGCCAGGGATAACCTGGACAGCCCCCTGATGTATTTCAACGTGGCCCACCCCGAGGTGGTGCAGGCCTATTTGGCGGAACGCTTTCCCCAGCGCCTGGCCCAAGAGGCGCTGCGCTGCACCGGTGGAGCTTCTCCGGACTTCCTGGCGCTAAGGCACTTGCCGCCGGCTAGCCGCGCCCAGGTGCTGGAGCAATTGGGGCTGGACCAGGAGCAGTCACCCGCGCTATATGAATGGGGCCATCACGGGGCCAACGACGTGCTCATTTCATTACAAGAGGGCCTAAACAGCGGCGCAGTGCGAGACGGCTCTCTGCTGGCGCTGGTCTCGGGCGGGATTGGATTCACTTACGCGGCCGCCGCCCTACAGTGGGGCCCCAGCGGTCTGGGAGTATAAGCATGGAGCGTAGCTTGAGCATCGACCGCATCCAGGTGGGCGACAGTTTCGAGAAGTCATTTGAGATGAACCAGGAGCGGGTCAGGGCATATGCCCAGGCCACCGGCGACAACAACCCCATTCACCTGGACAAGGAGGTGGGGGCGGCGAGCATCTTCGGCCGCCGGGTGGCTCAGGGCATGCTCACCGCCGGTTTCATCTCCGGCGTGTTGGGCACCCAGTTCCCCGGCCAGGGCACCATTTATCTTTCTCAGACCGCCAAGTTTTTGAAGCCGGTGTTCATGGGCGACACCATCACCGTGCGCCTGGAGGTGCTGGAAGTGATGGCCCAAAAGAACCGCATCCGGGTGCAGACCACCTGCCGCAACCAGGACGGCAAGGATGTGTTGGAGGGCGAGGCGCTGGTGATGCCGCCGCCAGCCTAGCCCGGATATTTCACGAAGGTTGGACGGCATTGGCGATGCGGGTAGCATTTATCGGTGTGTTATGAAAAAAACGTCTACGCTATCAGTGTACAG
>JANQFN010000492.1 GCA_028277825.1 Desulfarculaceae bacterium | reverse complement strand
CTGTACACTGATAGCGTAGACGTTTTTTTCATAACACACCGATAAATGCTACCCGCATCGCCAATGCCGTCCAACCTTCGTGAAATATCCGGGTTAGAGGGTCATCCCGCGGCTTTGGCCGGTTGCAGTCAATCCACTCAAACCGCGGAGGGATAAGTGGTGCTGAGCACGCCAAGCTGCATTGCCGGGCGATTCACCACTCCTGCCAAGCCATTCTCCTGATTTTTTCTGAAAGCAAGATGGCCAGCCCCGGCCTCAGTCGGCCAGGACCATACGGTTGCGGCCGCCCTCCTTGGCTTGGTAAAGGGCCTGGTCCGCCCGCTTGAGAAAGTCCTCGGGTGAATCATCCTTGGCCGGCTCGAACACCGCCGCGCCCATGCTGATGGTCACCACCAGTTCGCCGGAATCGGTGTCTATGGGCCGTTCCATGGCCTGGCGGATGCGCTCGCCCAGGATGGAGATGCCCTGACGGCCGGCGCCCGGGCCCAACATGGTGAATTCCTCGCCGCCGTAGCGGGCCACCAAATCCCCCTCGCGCACCCATTGGCAGACCCTGAGAGCGAAGGCCTGCAATACCTGGTCGCCGGCTTGGTGGCCGTAGGTGTCGTTGACCTGCTTGAAGTGATCCAGGTCCGCGAACAACAGACCCAAGGGCACCCCGTAGCGCTGGGCGCGGGACATCTCGCGCTTGAGCATCTCGGAGAACACCCGTTTGTTGTAGAGCCCGGTGAGGTGGTCGCGGTGGGCGGCCGAGAGATACAGGCGCATGGTGCGCGACTGGATCAGGGCCTTTTGGGTGCGCATCAACAGCTCTTCGCTGGAAAAGGGGCGCTGCAGAAAATCCACGCTACCCGCCGACAGGTGACCGAACAGGGGGGTCAGGTCCTGGCCCCGGCTGAGGATGATCACCGGCAGGTTGTTGAGCAGGTGTGGTTCCGACAGATAGTGGGCCAGGCTCAGGCCCTGGGGGTCCACGCTCTCCAGGTCGGAGATGATCAGTTCCAGGGCGGGGCGGGACTCTAACAAACTCAGGGCCTGTTGCCAGTCCTGGGCGGTGACCACATGGTGACCCTGGCTGGCCAGCACCTTCTGGGTGGCCTCCCGTTCAGCGGCCTCGGTTTCCAGGAACAGAATCTCAGCCGGGGTGTCAAACTCCACCGCGCTGAGTTCGGGGACCCGGTTGTAGCAGGTGGTGGCCTGGGAGCCCCAGAGACCGGGATCGACTGCTTCTTCAGAAGATTTCTGGTCGTCCAAGCCCATAAAATTCACCCTATGCGCACTGGTGGCGTGCCGGCTGAAAAATGATGCATTTCGGCAAGAATTGATAACTAAAACTATCTTCAGGTGTTGCAAGTGTCAACGGATAAAAAAGGGCCAAATGGCTAGGGGATAGCCGCTGGTGGCGGTTCGCGGCCAACAACCTGTGAAAAATTCACAATGGCACGATCATGTATATAGGGGCGTTTTAGGGGTAAATATTTTAAAAACACAGTAAAATATTGATAATATTATTTTAACTAAACAAATAAAAAGTATGCTAATTATGGGCTGATTGGCAAGAACGGTTCAGGGGCCACCTGTGGCTAAAACCTGTGCAAAACGATGTTATTTTGGCCAATTTCAACTTGACTTGGCCTTGAGGCTCCCTATAGCATTTATAAGTTTGCTAACGATGGAAATTAGTTGATACGCAGTTGTCCAGTAGGCCTCGACCGGCCCATCCGGTCGGGCCCCAAAAAACCCATGGCTTAAAAGTACGACGGGAGCACCATGGATAAGCTCTACGAATTCCTAAGCGGCCCCGGATTGTGGATCGCCTTTATAGTCTTTGCCCTGGGCTTGATCATAAGGGTGGTTTTTCTCTTGGGCCTCAGCCGCGAAAAGGACAAGCCCTTTTGGGACCACACCGACAGCGGCTGGGCTTTGAAATCGATCTTTCATTGGCTGGTCCCCTTTGCCAGCCAATCCACCAGACAACAGCCGATATTCGCGGCGGTCATCTTCATTTTCCACGTCTGCTGGATAGGGGTGCCCCTGTTTTTGCAGGCGCACAACATGCTCTTTGAGGAGGCCTTCGGCTGGAGCCTGCCCTCCTTGCCCGAGGGTTTGGCCGACATCCTCACCCTGGTGGTGATCGGCTGCGGCGTATTTTTCATCGTGCGCCGGCTGGTCCGGGCCGAGGTACGTATCCTCACCGGCCCCTGGGACTGGTTCCTTTTGCTCTTGGCCCTGTCGCCGTTTGTGACCGGCTGGCTGGCCTATAACCAGTACGGGCCCTACCAACTGATGCTGATCCTGCATATTTTGTTGAGCGAGGTCCTGCTGATTATCATCCCCTTCTCCAAGCTGGCCCACGTGGTGCTGTTTTTCTTCAGCCGCACCGCCATCGGCTTTGAGTTCGGCGCCCGCCGGGGCGCCCGCGTCTGGTAGGTTTTTTATAAAACTTCCCAAACAGTAAACGGGAGACCAACCCATGTCCGAAGCAGCCAACGAAAAAGCCCCAGAGGCCACTGCAGAGGCCCCGGAGGCTCCACAACCGGTGGACGTGAAAAAGATACAAGGCATCCTGGCGGCCAATGACGGCGCCCGCATGCGCACCTGGCTCAGCATCTGCGCCCGCTGCGGACTCTGCGCCGACAGCTGCTTTTTCTACCTGGCCAAAGACAAGGACCCCAAGCTGAGCCCGGCTTATAAAGCCAAGATCAGCCTGGGCGAGATGTACAAGAAAAAGGGCAAGGTGAGCCGTGAGTTTCTGGACAAGACCCTGGACGTAGTCTGGGGCCAGTGCACCGCCTGCCGCCGATGTTCTATGTACTGTCCCTTTGGCATCGACATCGCCACTATGATCGCCACCGCCCGCGCGGTGTGCTCCTCCCAGGGCGTATTGCCCGAGGGCCTGGCCCGCACCACCGACAACATCCGCCGCACCGGCAACCAGATGGAGGTCTCCACCGAGGACTGGGTGGAGACCTGTGACTGGATGGCCGAGGAATACGGCGAGGAGGTGGGCGGCCTGGAGATTCCGGTGGACAAGCAGGACGCGGATTACATGTACACGGTCAATCCGCGCGAGCCCATGTACTATCCCCAGGACCTGGGCATGGCCGCCGAGATATTCCACGTGGCCCGGCTCAACTGGACCGTACCCAGCACCGGCTGGGACTCGACCAACCTGGCCATGTTCGCGGGCAACAAGGTGGTGGCCGCCATTCCGGTCAAAAACATGTACGACAAAGCGATCGAACTGGGCGCCAAGAACATCCTCATCACCGAGTGCGGCCACGCCTTCCGCTCGGCCAAGTTCGAGGGGCCCTACTGGGTGGGCGCCCCCGGCGGCAACCCGCCAGTGCCGGTGGTGCACTCGGTGGAGTTGTTCCGCGACATCATGCGTGACGGTAAAATCAAGCTGAAACACAAATTCAAGGCCCCGGTCACCTTGCAGGACCCCTGCAACGTGTCGCGCAACGGCGGCCTTTGGGACGTGATGCGCGAGTTGGTGGACCTGTTGTGCGAGGACTTCAGGGACATGAGCCCCAACCGCGAATACAACCACTGTTGCGGCGGCGGCGGCGGTTTCATTCCCATGGGCGCACCGTTTAAAAGGCGGCGCATGGAAAGCGGCAAGGTGAAGGCCGAGCAGATCCGGGCCACCGGCGCCACCACCATCATCGTGCCCTGCCACAACTGCTTCGATCAGATCAACGACCTGAACAAGGAATATGATCTGGGGGTGAAGGTAGTGGCCTTCAAAGAGATCATCACCGAGTTGATGGTGATACCCGACGATATGCAGCCGGTGGAAGAGGAAGAGGAAGTCGAGGCCGCCGAGGTCCAGGCCGAGGCGCAAGAGGAGGCCGCTGAGGAGGCCATGAAAGAAGCCGGCGAGGTTCAGGGCAGCTGATTGCGCCCCGGGCCCGACCGAGATAATAGGGGAGTGTCTTTATGAAACTGTTCGTTAGCCTGCTGGCCCTGGTGTTCATGGTGGCCTTGGCCGCGCCCATGGTGATGGGCCAAGACGAAACCATGACCCTAAACGCCGCCGGCGAGGGGAACAACGAAAGGCCGCTGGTGGTCTTCAACCACGGCACCCACGCCGAGACCTTTGACTGCGCCAACTGCCACCATGAGTACGACGATAAATTCAACAAGACCGGCAGCGAGGGCGGCAACTGCGCCGATTGCCATGAGCCCCAGGCGACCGCCGAAAACTCCATTCCGATAAATCTGGCCTATCACCTGCAGTGCAAGAGTTGTCACGTGCGCTTCATCGAGATGGACAAAAAGAGCGGACCCGTCATGTGCGGCGACTGCCACGTGCGCAAAAAATAGGCTGGCAGCTACCAGTACCCGATCCCCGCCTTATTTTAAGGCGGGGTTTTTTGTGTCCTGGAGCGTCTGCCTGTGGATAATGCTAATTAAGCGGCAAAAATTCTCCCCCCTTGCGGAGGTCCCGAATGAAGTTCCTATGCGCCAGAGTTCTTTCTTTTGCGTTTATCCCAATCTTGGCCCTGACCCTGCTGGCAGCCGCCGCACCGGCCCTGGCCAAAAACCAGGGGCTTTTGAGCGTCCCCCAGCGGTCCTGGATTCAGGCCCGTGGGGTAATCAAGGTGGGAGCCTTCAAGGACTACCCGCCCTTTGGCTTCGTGGACCAAGATGGCAACGCCCAGGGCATCTCCATCGATTTCTGGAGGCTTTTGGCCAAGAAGCTGGACATCACGGTGAGCTTCTTCCCACTGCAGTTCGCCGGCCAGCTCAAGGGGCTCAAAAACAGCCGCTTTGACTCCCTGGCCGGCATCTTTAAGATGCCCGAGCGGGAAAAGAGCTTTGACTTCACCAAGCCCTATTGCGTGATCAACACCTACATCTGGGTGACGCCCCGGCACAAGGAGGTCAAGGGCTGGGCCGGCCTCAAAGGCCTCAAGGTGGGCGCGGTCACCGGCGATTCAGGTGAGGTGTTGGCCCAGGAACACGGCCTGAAGGTGCAGGGCTTCGGCGACTACCAACAGGCGGTGCTGGCCCTGGCCAAGGGAGACCTGGACGCCATCGTCATGGACGAGCTGGTGGTGGCCTTCTTCCTGTGGAAGCATCGCCTCAAGGGCGCGGCTTTAAAGGTGGGAGAGCCGGTGGACAAGGGCGAGATGACCCTGCCGGTGGACAAGGGCAACGCCATACTCTTGGACATCCTCAATCAGGGTGTGGCGGCCATAAGTGACGCCGAGTGGGAGGCCATAGTGGCCCGGTGGATCGGGCGCTGACCGGCGTCTTAGAGATCGCGTCCCTTGCCGGAGTCGCTGAGGGTCAAAAGAGAGGCGGGGTAGGGCTCGAAAAAGCTCTGCCCCGCTAAATATTGGTTGTCGAAGCGGGCGATCCAGGAGCCCAACAGGACCTGGCAAAGGCTCAAAGGCGCCAGGCCCTGCCGGTAATCCTCCAGCTTGGCCATGAAGTGCTTTTTCTCGGCGCTGGAAAGCTCCCTTTTGAAATAGCCCAGGGCGTGCAGCAGCACGTTGATCACCGGACCCCGCCGGGCCCGGCGTTTCAGGGCCAGGGCCAGTTGCACCCCGTATTCCTGAAAAACCACCAGCGTCTTTTTCTTGGAGTGGTTGGCTACAATGCGGCCCAAGAGCCGCAGGCGGTGCTGGTTGTAGGCCATTAACAGGAGCTTGTGCCGCGCGTGGAAGGCCACCAGCTTGCCCATGCCTTCCGTTGATTGCACCCGCCGGAATTCGGCCAGGGTGTAGAGCTGGGTCAAGAAGTGCTCCCGGATCAGGAAGTTCTTCAGGCGTCCCTCGTGCTCCACCGGCGACAGGGGAAAGCACCTTAAAACAGCGCCGCCGAACAGCCCCGCCCCCCGGCGGGAACTGGCCCCGGGCTGGGGACCGCTGTAAATCTTCACGTCCACCGGGCCGCAGGAGGGCGAACGGCTTTTGAGTATAAAACCGTCCACCTCTTGCAGAGACTCCAGGTGGCTTCGGGCGAAGCGGTCCATCTCGGCGCTGGCGTCCAAGCCGCTGGCCGGCTGCAGCAGCTTCACGGCACCCTTTGATTCCACCAGGCGCACCGGGTCCCGGGGCACGCCTAGACCAATCTCCACCTCCGGGCAAACCGGCTGGCAGTGTAAGGCCGGCTTGAGTCTTTCCACGAAATCGTCGCTGATGACCTGTCCGTTCCAGCGGCAGGCGGCAAAGCCCAGACACCGGCTGATCAGCACCCGAGGTTTGGCGAAATCACTCACCTCTGGCTCCTAAACTGGGGCAGGCATTCATTGTCCCGGGGCCGGCCCGGTTCTGTCAACTCCGGCCTTGCCCAGCGCACCTCCCAAGGCTTAAGCTGTGGGGTAATTTCCTCAAGAGAGAATGCCTTGCCGCCGGTACCCGACAACCGCCTCAGCCTGTTGAACTCAGCGCCCATCAACATCCAGGGACGCTACGTGCTCTATTGGATGACCGCTGTCCGGCGCACCCGCTACAACTACGGCCTGCAGCGGGCGGTGCATTGCTGTCGCCGCCTGCAAAAGCCGCTATTGGTGCTGGAGGCGCTCCGCTGCGACTACCCTTGGGCCAGCGACCGCCTGCACGCCTTTATCCTGGTCGGCATGGCCGCCAACCAGCGGGCCCTGGCCCGGCGGGGGGTGCGCTATTTTCCCTTTGTGGAGCGTGAAAAGGGGCAGGGCAAGGGGCTTTTAAAGGCCCTGGCCGCCCGTGCCTGCTTGGTGGTGGCTGATGAGTTCCCCGCCTTTTTCCTGCCCCGCATGCTGGCCGCCGCCGCCGGGCAGGTGCCGGTGCGCCTGGAACAGGTGGATTCCTGCGGGCTGTTGCCGCTTCGGGCGGCACCCCATGATTTCAAGAGCGCCTACGCCTTTCGCCGCCTGCTGCAACGGGAGCTGCCCGCGCACCTGGCCCAGCCCCCCTCGCCCGACCCCCTGGCCGGCCCCCGGCTGCCCGGCCCGGCCCGGCTGCCCGCCGGCATCGGGCGGCGCTGGCCCCAGGCCAACGGCGGCCTGCTGGGGGCCAACTCCAGGGACCTGGCCGCCCTGCCCATCGACCACAGCGTGGCGCCGGTTGCCTTGGCTGGCGGCCAGGAGGCGGCGGGCAGGCGGCTGAAGCGATTCCTGAAGCGAAGTTTGTCCGCCTACCTGGAGGGCCACAATCACCCCGACGCCTGCGCCACCAGCGGCCTGAGCCCCTATCTGCATTTCGGTCACCTCTCGCCGCATCAGGTCTTCGGGGCGGTGGCCAACCAGGAGGGCTGGGAACCCTCCCGCCTGGCCCACACCACCAGCGGTAAACGGAGCGGTTGGTGGGGTATGGGTGCTAGTGCCGAGGCCTTTTTGGACCAGGCGGTCACCTGGCGGGAGCTGGGCTACAACTTCTGTTTTTATCGCCCCGACTACGAACAATACGGCTCCCTGCCCGATTGGGCCCGAAAGACCCTGGCTGAGCACGCCGGCGACCAGCGGGACTACGTCTACCCCCCGGCCCGGCTGGCCGCGGGCAACACCCACGACGGGCTGTGGAACGCCTCCCAGCGCCAATTGCTTCAAGAGGGCGTCATGCACAACTACCTGCGCATGCTCTGGGGCAAGAACATCCTGGCCTGGACCCACAGCCCGCGCCAGGCCCTGAGGGTTATGCTGGAGCTGAACAACCGCTACGCCATTGACGGCCGCGACCCCAATTCCTACAGCGGCATCTT
>JANQFN010000486.1 GCA_028277825.1 Desulfarculaceae bacterium | reverse complement strand
GAACCCCCATACGGGGGTTCATTCCCCGCGGCTTGCCGCGCTATAAAGCTGAAATCTTCCTCTTGATACCCCGCTGCTTGCGGCGGGGTTGTTCATTACGTCCCGCTATTTCCTGGTTATCGATAGATGTCTAAAAAACTTTTTTCCGCATCGCTCGACCCAATCAAGACCATTTCATCAAGTTTATCAAGAATAACTGAAGGCTCAGGATTGATATTCAATTTACCATCTTTCCCAATAGCTATTACACTGCATTTAGTTTGTTTCCGGATTTGACTTTCAGCAAGAGATTTGCCCGAAAGGGTTGAGTGCACCGGCGCTCGGAAGATGTTCAGTCCTTCGGCAAACATCAGTATTTTATTGGGTTTTAAAATGTTAAATATGGTATTTGCTCCTATGGAAGCATGTGACATGACAAGGTCTGCTCCCGCCCTGTGAAGTTTGGAGACATTTCTGTCCAGGTTTGCCCTGCTGATAATCTGTATATCGGATCGCAGCTGACGGCAATAGATGGAGAGATAAATATTCATGGAGTCATCATGGGTGGTAATAATGACAGATGGAGCTTCCCGTATGCCGGCCTTGTGTAAGATATCGAGATCGGCGGCATTTCCGAGAATACAATCATCATATTGACTGAGTCTCCGGTTTTTCTCCACAATCTTATAAGCAATCTGTCGCTCGTCCAATATCTGTGCCGCTGCACGCCCGACACGGCCGCCACCCAAAATGATAACAGGAGCATCGGTGGCGTTATGAGCACGGTATGAGGGAAAAGCCTTGTCATATTTTTTAAACTGTTCTGCCGAACCGGCAAGCACGAGCACAGTCGTGGAATTGATTCGAGTCTGTGGCTGCGGCGTTTCAAATCGGCCTCTCTCCCAAAGCCCGACAACAGTCACGCCGGTTTTCTCCCGCAGATTGCTTTCAATGATCGTTTTCCCCTCAAGCAGGGTTCGCATTGCAGGCGCTTCGGCGATGAGCAGTTCATCGAATCTTCCGACAATATTTGCCCCCATACTCATTCCGAGCGTTCTTCTCGCCAGGGATTCTCCTAGCATCTTCGTAAATTGAAAGACATGCGTGCTGCCAGCAAGTTGCAGAATATCGATGGAATGATCCGCATCCGCATTAGTAACGACGGTTACTTTCTCAGAGAGATCCCTGACCGTAAATGATATATTTGTGTTGGCCATATCATCGTTAGTGGCGACCAGCATGGCAGCATTTTGAATCCGGAGGCGTTTATATGTTTCCGGATCACCCAGGTCTCCCACGACCGCCTTGTAGTTTAATTCATAAAGCTCTAACGCATGTTGTATATCGGAAGCGACAATAGCGTATTCATAATCATATTTTTTCAGTTCATCTACGAGGTTTATGGTTATAGGATCATGGCTCGTCAGTATCACGTGGCCGGTTGTATTTTTCGGTAATTCGCGTGGAGTTTTGGCCCTAGATTGGGCTTCGAGCCATGGAGCATAAAAAAATTGAATAAAGGTAAAGGGCAACATGACGAGGAGAAAAATAATCCCAGACATGAGGACAATGATTGAAAATATCCTGCCCAAATCACTTGAAAAGGTAATATCGCCGAAACCAAGGGTGGACATCACAGTGAGCGTCCAATAGAACCCTGTAACCCAGCTATATTCCTTTCCCTCAAACAGCATAATAAAATGAAACAAAACGCTGTATATAATCACCAGTATTGTCAACGCCGTAAGGAATTCAAATAGAAGCTTGAAGTTCCTCTTGGTTGTTCTGCTTCGAATAAAGTAAAGAATTTGGGAAGGAATGAATTTCATCAAGAGGAGCCTTTCATTGCCACCATTGGCATATTTCGGGCATATTTCATATCAACTTGCCAAATGAACGAAAACCGAGTTAGCCGGCAAAGGATTCCTCAATCCGTGAATTGGCTGTTCAGGTTCTCATATACGGGCAGATTCTACCTCGAACTTCCATTCTGGGCCAAATGAAAGTGCTTAAAAATATCCTCAGGCTGCTTCGGAGGCTAAAAAATCAATTTTTGACATAGGTTACCCGTAGTGTTCCCGTCAATCACGCAACCCTGAATTACCTATGTACGTCGTCAGAGCAAATGGGACTGATATTGGTTTTCGCTAATGTACGCCTGTCCTGTAAAGCTCTGGTCTAATAATCTCCTGGTTCAAGAGCTTCAGCCCCGTGTTGTTGTGCCTCCTGCCACTAAAGGTAAACTTGCTCATGCAGGGCAAACCATTGGGCCAAGTGAAGGCAGTTACCAAACCCGACCCTGTCTTAGGCTCAAGATCAGCTTAGCAATCCTATTTTGCTTCTTGCCGAGTTAAGAAGCTCCTCAACACAACCCTTTCCTTTGGTGATGGCACCCTCTCTCCCCTCTTCCACCGACTGAGAGTGCTGTGAGCAACCCCAATTTTTCGAGCCAGTTCTAGCTGGCTTATACCCAACACACGTCTATCATTTAGCAGTTTTTTCCCAAAGGTGGCTCGGCTTTCCCAAGGTGCGTAGCCCAGGAATTGGATGATTTGGGGAATAAAATGGAGAGCTGGATCGGTCAGGTTATTCTCCCAATTGCGTATGGTATCTTCGCAGGCTCCAATTATCTGAGCCACTCGGTTTGTAACAAACCAAGGTCCAAACGCCGCTTGCGGATATGGTCTCCCAGAGTTTTTAACTGGTTAGAATAATTAGCAGGCTTGGGCTTCGGAACCTCCAGCCGCAAGTGGCAAAAAAGCAACGCGGCGGTGATGGGCCTACGAGTCGAGTAATCCCATTTGAAGTGCTATCTACCTAAGGGTCATGACAACTTTAGGGGCTGATCCCTGAAGATTTTGAGTAGCAGCCTATATATGTTGTGATCCCTGTAGTTGAACCTAAACTCGCACTCTTTAAGATGCGAGGAAAAGGAATGAGTATGCATCCCCCGGTACTTGACCAGGCGGGTTTTGGCATATCCCCAAAATCCCTCGACCCCATTGATGTGGGCCTTGTCTGTAGCGAACTCATCCTTGCCATGGTCAATCCTCAGATGCTTTCCGTAACCGACATCCACAAAGCCATTGTAGCCTCTCCAGCCATCGGAGTAGATGACACTGTCCAGACTGACCTTTCCTCGAATAACCCTTTGCAGAGTGGCCTTGGAGCAACTGGGGACTATTTCGGTGTACACGCTGCCATTACGTTTGAAGATGCCGAAGACGATAGTTTTTCCTTAAGCGCTTCTTCCCCTTTTGCCCTTTACTCGCCTGGCGCCGAAGAACGACTCGTCAACTTCTACCTCCCCGTTGAAAGGGGATCTGGAGTTGCAGAACTGGGCCAGACGCATGCGGATGGCACGAAGGTAACGATTAACCGTGTCGCGGCTCAGACCGGCTAGGGAGGCGATCTGAGAGGCATTGAGATCAACCGAAAACAGGCGCAGCAACTCACGGAATTTACGCTCTGAAATGTGCGCACCTTTTCTATACTTATTTTTTACTGTCATGACCGTATGTTAGCATGCCTCAAACAAGCCTAAACGTGTCATGACCCAAATACAAAAAAGGACCGCTGTCCCGGGAAAACCCTGAACAGCGGTCCCTGTTAAAGTAATTAAAGGCTGTTTAGCATCACGCCCGGCTGTCCAGGCCCAAGGCCTCCCGTTTCTTTTCGATGTGCGCGCTGATTATCTCCGCCGCCTTTTCCGGGTCAGGCTCCACCGCAAAGGTGGCGCCCACCACGTCTTCCAGGCCGGCGGTAAGCAACTCCACTATCTTCATGCTGCCAGTGACCGGCGGCATGGGACCCAGGTGAGTAAACACTCCCGAAGCCACGAAGTAGCAACCGATGGTGGCCGCCTTTTCCGAATACCACTCCGGAGCGGAGCCGGCCACGGGCAGGTCGCTGATGTCGCAGCCCAGGGTGTTGGCCAAAGCGCTCAACAGCACCAGGATGCGCACGTTGTCCACGCAGGAACCCAGGTGCAGCACCGGGGGAATGCCCAGGGCGCCGCAGACTTCTTGCAGTCCCGGTCCGGCCTTGGCCAGGGCCTCGGCGGTCTTGAGCCCGGCCCGGGCGTGGGCCACGGACACGCAGCCGGTGTCCACCACCAGGATATCGTTGGCGATGAGCCGGTTGGTTAGCTCCACGTGGCCGTGGTCTTGCTTGATGCGCGGGTTGTTGCAGCCCACGATGCCCACCGCGCCCCGGATCTTGCCGGCCTTGATGGCATCGATCAGCGGGCCGGCCGAGCCGCCCAGGGCCCCGATGATGGCCTCGATGGACATGCCGCAGACTACCTCCTGCGGCTCCACCGGGATGTAGACCTTGTTCTGGTCGCGGTTGGCGAAGTTCTCCACCGCCAGCCTCACCAGGTCGTTGGCCTTTTCCTGGGCGTTTTCGGGGTGGAATTCATGGTGCTCCATGCCCGGGAACTTGGCCTTGTCGGAAGTGGAGATCATTTTGGTGTGATAGCAGGCGGCAGCGTCGGAGATGGCGGGCATGATGCACTGGTAATCCACGATCATCATCTCCACCGCTCCGGTGACCAGAGTCAATTCGGTGGACAGGTGATTGCCGGCCATGGGCATGCCATGACGCATCATCAACTCGTTGCCGGTGCAGCACACCCCGGCCAGGTTGATGCCCTTGGCCCCCGCCTCCTCGGCCAGCCGGAGCATCTCCGGGCTCTGGGTGGCGGCCACGATGGTCTCAGACACCACCGGGTTGTGGCCGTGCACGATGATGTTCACCTGGTCGTCTTTGAGCACCCCCAGGTTGACGGTTGAGGTGGCCGGCTGGGGGATGCCGAAGAGGATGTCAGAGACCTCGGTGGCGATCATGGAGCCGCCCCAGCCGTCGGACAGGGCGTTGCGCATGCCGTGCAGCAGGATGCTCACCCAGTCGTTGTCCACCCCCATGTGGGTGCGGTGCATCATCTCCGAGGTCTCCCGGTCGATGCCCCGGGGGGTGATGCCCAGCTTGTCCCACAGTTCCTGGCGCTGCTGGGGCGCCCGGGAAATCAGGGCGATTGATTTTTTGCGCGAGCCATAGTCTTCGAACATGGCGTCGGCCAACTCGCCGGCGATGGCCAGGTCGTCCTTGCCCTCGCTGTCGATGCCGTATTCGGCCGCCACCGCCTTGAGCTTTTCCGGCTCCTTGATGGAATAGCCCGGAGCCTTGCCCTGGGCCACCTTGGCCAAGACCTCCACCAGGTCCCGGCCGTGGTCGGAGTGGCTGGCCGCGCCGGCGGCGATCATGCGGCCCAGGTTGCGGGCCACCATTATTTCGGCATCCGCCCCGCAAACCCCCTTCTGGGGCCCTTCGCCAAAGGGATCTATGCGGCAGGGGCCCATGATGCAGATGCGGCAGGACAGGCCCATCTCGCAGAAACCACAGTGGGGCTGCTGGGCCTGGAAGCGGTCCCATACCGTCTCCACCTGGTCGCCGGCCGCCTTTTCCAGCATTAATTGAGTATCGGTGACAATGCTCAGATCGGCATAATCGGTCTTATAACTCATTTCATCATCTCCCAAAGACCCGCGGCCTCAGGCCCGCGTACGGTTGGTTTCCTTGGTGGCCCGCTTGACCGCCATCATCAACTCAAAACCTGGAGCCGCCGGGCGGGCGGCGCCGGCGGCGGCCACGGTGCTGGCTGCCACCTGGTCGGTCTGCCTCTTCAGGGCCTGGTCGGACTCTTCATAGGTGAGCGCGCCACTTTGACAGGCCTCCACGCAGGCCGGAATCAATCCCTGTCCCAAGCGCTCCAGGCAGTTGTCGCACTTGACCGCCACCACCTTGCCCGGCGGGGCGGTGCGGTCGTCGTGATAGCGGATCACGCCGAAGGGACAGGCCATGGCGCAGGAAGCGCAGTTGATACACAAATCCGGGTCTATCAACACCGTATCGGTTTCGGTGTCTCTTAATATGGCCCCGGGCAGACAGGCCAGGGCGCAGGGCGCCGGATCGCAGTGCCGGCAGCGGTTGGGAAAGCCCTCTCCCGCCGGGCCGGCGCCCACGTGCACCCGGGGCCGGGGCCGCGGGTCCTCCAGGGTGGCCAAAAACATGTCTTTGGCCTCGGAATGGGCGGTCGCGCAGGCTGGCATGCATTGCATGCAGCCCACGCAACGTTCAGGATGAACGATTACGCTTTTCATAAAGCCCCTCCCTATTTAAAGACTCTCAATAACCGTTTTGATAACCAAGTATCCTGAGCACCGGGGCACTCACCCAGAGACTAGGCCGCCTGGGCAGTCTCCGGTTGCAGGTAGGCGTAATTGAAGCCCGGTTCCAGCAACCGCTCCTTGTCGCCGCTGATGGGCATACGCCCGGAGACCGCGTTCATCAGCACTCCCCCTTGTTCGACCTGGCCCACCAGGGTCGCCCCCATCAGGTGGTCATCCTTGAACACCAGTTTGCGGTAAATGCCCAGCCGCTCATTGCGGCGGGCCATCACTTGGTAGCCCTCTCCTTCCGGGGGATTCACCAGGCCGGCGGTGAGCACATCCAAGTCGAAGATGCGTATGACGTTGCGGCTCAAGCCCCCCCGGTAGGCCACCTTGCGGCCGGCCATGTTCATGCCCGCGATACGTCCCATCTCCACCGCCACCGGCCAGATGGCGTTGACCCAGCGGGTGCCCCGGGCCAGGTCGAAGTGCTCGGCCACGTCACCGGCGGCGTATACGCCCTGGCGGGAGGTCATCATATGGTCATCCACCAGCACCCCCGCGTCCACCGTGATCTGATCCGGGTCTATGAATCCCAAGGAAGGCCAGACTCCCTTGCCCACCACCACCAGTTGGCAGTCCAAGGCGCCGCCGTCGGAGAGCTGGGCGCGGCTCACCCGGCCGGCGGTGTCGGTTTCCAGGGCGGTCACCTCCACGCCAACCTCAACGCTCAGGCCGTGTTTGACCAGTTCCGCCTGGATCATGGCCCCGGCCTCGGCATCCACCTGCAGGGACAGGGGATAGCCCGAGGCGATGAGCATGGTGACCGGCACCCCGCGGCTGAGCAGGCCGTAGGCCGCCTTGAAACCCACCAGACCACCGCCTAGCACCAGGGCATGGGTGGTTCCGGGCAGCGCCCGCAGAATGCCGCGCACATCATCGGCGCTGCGCAGGTAAAAGACGCCTTTGGCCCCGGCGCCTTTGGCCTTCAACTTGCGGGGGTCGGCTCCGCTGGCGATCAACAGGGTGTCGAAATCTTTCTGAGCGCCGCTGCTGGTGGTAACCGTGCGGTCCTCCAAATCCAGGGTGACTGCCTCCTGACCGGTGACCACCTCGGCCCCCAAGTCCTGGTAGAAGTCGGGACCGCGGATGGGGAGCTGCGAAAAATCAGCCGAGCCGGCCAGTACGTTGCTGATCATGGGCCGGCTGTAAGGCAGCAGCTCTTCCCGGGCGATGAAGGTGATGCCTCCCTCCGGGTCCAGGGCGCGTATGGCCTCGGCCGCGCTTACCCCGGCGATTCCATTGCCGATTATCAGATGTTTGGGCATAGGTCTCCCCCAATAGGGCGCACGGCCCCTGCTATTTGTGCATCAACTCAAGATGGATGTCTGGCCAAGGGCGGATGTGAGAGATGGTTGGGTTTCAGAGGTTGCTCGAGCTTCTATTACTATGCAGCATGCCTTGAACACTTGCCCCTTGGCACCATGACCATGTTTCCACGCCGGGCGTCAATAACAAAGCCATTTTTGATAAACGGTAGCTGCCTGGTGATGAGCGGTATTCAGGCCAACCCCAGAGCCTTTTTTAAATCTGACAAGCGGCGGCGGGCCACCGGTGCGGTGAGACCCCGCTCATCGTTGAACACCAGCATGGGCAGACCTTCGCCGTCACGGGTGAGTTCCTTCACCCGCTGCAAATTGGCCAGATAACTCTTGTGAACCCGGAAGAATTCGGGCCCGGCGTAGCGCTCCATGATGTGCTTGAGGCTCAGGTGAACGTAATGGGAGCCCATCTGGGAATGGACCCGACTGTAATTGCCGTCAGATTGAATGAAAAAAATATCCGCGTTGTCCAGAAAGTAGAAAGAGCCGTCTTCGAAGATGGGAAATTTCTTAATTTGCACCCGGCCGCTATCCGAATCTACTAAAGCCCCAGTCTGTTCGGTCACGTCGAATAGGGTTGCCACCCAATAAGCGTCCTGGTCTTTTTGGGCCATCTCCAATTTGGTGATGCTGATCATCAAGACCTTGTTCAGCACGTCGATGATCATCGCCGCCGGGGTACCCGGTTGGCTGCTGGTGGCCTCGGAAAGCAGCCCCCCCACTTTGGGGCGGCTTTTGGCCGGGTGGTATTCATGCACCTTGCGGCCCAACTGGGAGGCTCTGAGACCCAATATTTCTTTGGCCTGGTGGTTCATGCCCACCACCCGGAAGTCGGAGGAGAGCAGTACCAAACCAAGGTTGGGGGAATTGATTATGTCCCGGGAATTAGCCATGATTGTGCAGGGCCACGCCAAATGTTCGTGGGTGCGAACATAATAATGTAAGTAAGGAAACGGGGTCAAGACGAGGTGGTGATGACTTTCTTGGCGGAGCGGCTCCCTTGATCAACTGTTTTTTGAACCCCCATACGGGGGTTCATTCCCCGCGGCTTGCCGCGTTATAAAGCTGAAATTTTCCTCTTGATACCCCGCTGCTTGCGGCGGGGTTGCTCA
>JANQFN010000483.1 GCA_028277825.1 Desulfarculaceae bacterium | reverse complement strand
GCGTCGGGAGCCAGTCATCTTTGCGGGAGCCAAACATAACACGACCCGCTTTGCCACCAGCGGCACGCTGGCGGCAAGCGACAGGCGAAGGCGTAGCCATAGCTACGTCGAGCTTGGAGCGCAGCCGGCAACACCGCCAGCGCTTGGCTGGCGCAGCCGGACGGCCGGCCTTCGTGAAATATCCGGGCTAGGGAGGCTGCTTGGGCCTTAGTACCGTTAAACTCACGCCGGGCGGAGGGATTCGGTAGGGGCCGCAGCCTGCGGCCCGGCCCATGGTCTTCGATCCAAGCTGGCAGCCAATGGCGCAGCGAGTACCGCCCAATTCAGCGCGCTAACTCTGAGTCTACTTCCCTTTAAAGCTGGAACACCTGGCTGGGCTCGTACTGCCCGGCCACGCTGAGCCTGGCCTGTGAGCCCAGTTCCAACAGCACCCTCCCGGCGGCCTGGCGGGCCAGTTCCGGGGTGTTGTTGGTCTCCGACAGATGGGCCAGCACCACCTGCCTTAGCTGGGCGTGGTGCAGCTCCGCCAAGAGCTGGGCGCCCTGTTCATTGGACAGGTGCCCCTCTCTCGAGCGCACCCGCTGCTTAAGCCATTGGGGATAGGGCCCCTTGCCCAACATCTCCAGGTCGTGGTTGTGTTCCAGGATCAGGCCCTGGCAGCCGGCCAAGCGGGCCCTGACCAGCTTGGTGGCCACCCCCAGGTCAGTGGCCAGGCCCAGGCGACTGGTCCCGGCGGAGATTACCAGGCCCACCGGGTCCACCGCGTCGTGACTGATAGTGAAGGGGTGGATGCTCAGGCCGTCCACCTGAAATTCCCGGCCCGCCTCCATGGCCTGGTGGCGGGTGCCCCGGGTGTCCGTACCCGCGGCCCAGGTGCGGCCGGTGGCCAGGGCGGGCACGCCCAGGCGCTTGGCCAACACCCGCACCCCACGCAAGTGGTCGCCGTGCTCGTGGGTGATCACGATGGCTTTGATTTTGGAGGCGGAAAGCCCGCGGCGCTCCAGGCGGAGTAAGGTCTGCTTGGCCGAGAGCCCGCAGTCGATGAGCACCGCGGTCTCGCCGGCGGATACGTAGAGGCTGTTTCCCTTGGAACCCGAGGCCAAAAGGCAGAAGGTAAGCGACATAATTCAGCCGGTGGAGCCGAAGCCGCCGTCGCCGCGCTGGGTGCCCGGGAGTTGCTCGACTTCCTCCAACTCGGCCTGCACCACCGGTGCGATGATCAACTGCGCCACCCGGTCGCCGCGCTCAATCAGCACTGGCTCGGGCCCCAGGTTGACCAGCCCCACCTTAACCTCGCCGCGGTAGTCCGCGTCGATGGTGCCCGGCGCGTTAACCACGGTGAGGCCCTTTTTGATGGCCAGGCCCGAGCGGGGCCGCACCTGGCCCTCGAAGCCGGCCGGGATGGCCAGGGCCAGACCGGTGGGCACCATGACGATCTGGCCCGGGGCCACGTTCAGGGGCTCGTCCAGGGCGGCGGGCAGGTCCAGGCCGGCAGCTAGGGGTGTCATGTAGGCCGGCAGCTCAAGCCCCTCGCCATGGGGCAGCCGGCTGATCAGCACCCGGGGCCGGCTCATGAGGCGAATTCCTTATGCAGGCGCTCGGCGTCGGCCGGGCCCAAGACGGTGACGCCCAGGCGGTCCGGGTCCAGGCACTGGGCGGCCAGGGCGATGATATCGTCAAGCTCAACCGCCTCGATCTGGGCGATCACTTCTTCCAAGGGTATGGCGCGGCCAAAGTTGAACTCGTTGCGGGCCAGGCGGGCCATGCGGCTTTCCGGGTTTTCGGCGCCCAGCAGGATGGAGCCTTTGGTGCTCTCCTTGGCGTGCTCCAGTTCCTCGGCGCTTACCGCTTCCGCGGCCAAGCGGGATAGCTCGGCGCGCACCACCTTGAGCGCCTCGGGTGAGCGCCCCGGCGCCACGCCCATGTAAACCCCGAACATGCCCGAATCGCTGTAGGAACTCAAATAGCTGTAAACCGCATAGGCCAGGCCGCGCTTTTCGCGCACCTCCTGGAACAGGCGTGAACTCATGTTGCCGCCCAGGATTACGTTCAACAGAGCCCCGGTGAAGCGCTGGGGGTCCACCGCCGAGGGCCCCGGCGCTCCCAGGGCCACGTGCACCTGCTCGCTGTCGCGGGGGATCACCTTGAGACCGGGCTTGCCCGCCGGCGGCCCGGTGCGCCGGCGCGAGGGCCGGGCGGGCAGCCCGGACAGGGCCGGGCCCATCAGTTCCACGATGTCATCGTGCTGCAAATCGCCCACCGCGGCCACCACCAGGTTTTGCGGCGAGTAGCCCGCCTCCACGTAAGCCAACAGATCCTCGCGGGTGAGATTGCCCACGCTCTGGGCGGTGCCCAGCACTGGACGGCCCAGGGGATGGCTGTCCCAAAACTGGCGGCCGAACAATACGTGCACCAGCTCGTCGGGCGCGTCTTCCACCGCGCAGATCTCCTGCAGGATCACCTGGCGCTCGCGCTCCAGCTCGGCCGGGGCGAAGGCGGGGTTTAAGAATATGTCGGTGAGGATATCGGCGATCTCCGCCGCCTGGCTGGCCAGGGCGCGGGCGTGGAAGCAGGTGGTCTCCTTGGAGGTGAAGGCGTTGGCCAAGCCCCCCAGGCGATCCAGTTCGCGGGCAATGGCCAGGGCGTCGCGGCGGGCGGTGCCCTTGAAGGCCATGTGCTCGATGAAGTGGCTGATGCCGCCCTGGGGGGCCTCCTCGTCGCGGGAGCCCACCTCCATCCAAAGGCCCGCGGTCACCGAGTAGGCCTGTTCCAGCCTCTCGGTGACCAGACGGACTCCGTTATCCAGTGTGGTTTTTTGGATCACGTCATGTAACCGCTAGCGCCTCGGACCGCGTCCCCGGCCGCCGCGCTTGTCGCCGCCGCCTCGCGGGGGCCGCGAGTCGCGCGGGGGCTCGGCGCCGCCCTCGGGCGGAGGCAGCAGGGCTTTACGGCTCAGGCGCACCTTGCCGCGGTCGTCCACGCCCAGGACCTTCACCTTGAGCACGTCGCCTTCCTTGAGCACGTCGGTGACCGAGCGCACCCGGTAGTGGTCCAGCTCGGAGATGTGCACCAGGCCGTCGCGGCCGGGCATGATCTCCACGAAGGCGCCGAAGTCCATGATGCGCACCACCTTGCCTTCGTACACCGCGCCCTCTTCCACTTCCTGGGTCAGCTCCTTGATCATGGCGATGGCCGCCTCCGAAGCCGCGCTTTCCACCGCGGCCACGTGGACGGTGCCGTCGTCTTCCACGTCGATCTTGGCGCCGGTCTCCATCTGCATACCCCGGATGATCTTGCCGCCGGGACCGATGATGTCCTTGATGCGCTCCACCGGGATCTTGATGGTGATGATGCGCGGGGCCCAGTCGCTGACCTTGCCCCGGGGCTCTTTGATGGCCTCGGCCATCTTGCCCAGGATGTGCAAGCGGCCCTGTTTGGCCTGCTCCAGGGCCTGGCCCATGATCTCTTTGGAGATGCCGCTGATCTTGATGTCCATCTGCACGGCGGCCACGCCCTTGGGGGAGCCGGTGACCTTGAAGTCCATGTCGCCCAGATGGTCCTCGTCGCCGATGATATCGGTCAGGACCGCGGTTTTATCGCCTTCCATGATCAGGCCCATGGCCACGCCGGCGCAGGCCTGGCTGGTGGGCACCCCGGCGTCCATCATGGACATGGAACCGCCGCACACGCTGGCCATGGAGGAAGAGCCGTTGGATTCGGTGATGTCGGACACCACGCGGATGGTGTAGGGGAAGCTCTCTTTTTCCGGCAGCACCTTTTGCAGGGAACGACGCGCCAGGGCGCCGTGGCCGATCTCGCGGCGGCCTGGGCCCCGCAGCATGCGCGCCTCGCCCACGCAGAAGGGCGGGAAGTTGTAGTGCAGCAAAAAGTCCCTGAAGCTGTCTTCCTTGGTGACCGACTCGATGCGCTGCTCGTCGCCGCTGGTGCCCAGGGTGGTGGTCACGATCGCCTGGGTCTCGCCGCGGGTGAACAGGGCCGAGCCGTGGGTGCGGGGGAGTAGCCCCACTTCGCACTCGATGGCGCGCACCGTGGTGAAGTCGCGGCCGTCCACGCGGCGGCCCTCCTCCAGGATCATGTTGCGCATGCCCTCGGAGATGAGGTCTTCCACAAAACCCTTGACCTCTTTCTCGCGGCCCTCGGCCGCCTCGCCCATCTTTTCCACGACCTCTTTTTTCAGCGCCCGTTTGACGGCGTAGCGCTCCAGCTTGGGCACCGTGGACAGGACGTTTTTGACGCCCTCGGCGGCGGCTTGAGCCACCTGGGCCTTGAACTCGGTGTCTTCCACCGGCTTGACGAACTCGCGCTTGTCCTTGCCCACGGCGGCGATCAGCTCGTCCTGGATGTCCAACAGGGGCTGCAGCCCGGCGTGGCCGAACCAGATGCCCTCCAAAATGACCTCTTCGGAGACCAGCTCCGAGCCGCCTTCCACCATGACCACGGCGTTGCGGCTGCCGGCCACGATCAAATCGATGTCGCTGGCCGCGCGCTCCTCGCTGGTGGGGTTGAGGATGAACTGGCCGTCCACCCGGCCCACGCGCACGCCGGCCATCGGCCCGTCAAAGGGCACGTCGGAGATGCACATGGCGGCCGAGGCGCCGGTGAGGGCCAAGACGTCGGGCTCGTTGATCTTGTCCACCGAGTAGACGTTGGCGATTATTTGGGTCTCATAGGTCCAGCCCTTGGGCATGCGGGGCCGGACCGGACGGTCGATGAGCCGGCTGGTCAGGGTTTCCTTCTCGCTGGGACGGCCCATCTCGCGCCTAAAGAAGTTGCCGGGGATGCGCCCGGCGGCAAAAGACAGCTCCTGATAGTCCACGGTGAGGGGCAAAAAGTCGATGCCCTCGCGCATACTGGAATCGCCGGTGGCGGTGACCAGCACCACGGTCTCGCCCATGGTGACCATCACCGCACCGCCGGCCTGCTTGGCTATCTTGCCGGTTTCGATTGATAACTCGCGACCATTGATTGTGGTCGATACCTTTTTGTACATGCTTTACTCTCTCTCTCCTACCGCTGGCTGGGACCTACTTGCGGATACCCAACTCCTTGATCACCGCCCGATAGCGCTCGATGTCCTTGCGCTTGAGATAATTGAGCAGGCGGCGGCGCTGACCCACCAACTTTAGCAGGCCGCGTCTACTGTGATGGTCCTTCTTGTGGACCTTGAAATGCTCGGTCAGGTATTTGATGCGCTCGCTCAGAAGGGCAATCTGCACCTCCGGCGAGCCCGTGTCACCCGGTTTACGCTGAAACTTACCGACAATCGCGCTTTTGTCATCCGGGGTTAGAACCACTTTCTATTCCTCCTTTTATGGCTGGGCTTACTCAAGCCCCTCGTCTGCGGCCCAGAATCCAAGGCGGGACCACCCCGCCCTCCGGGCTATTCGGCCGCTTGGGCCGACGCAGATGTTGTCTCTGAGAGCGGTCTCGGGGACTGCTCGGGAAAAACTCTTATGTTTTCATAGTCGCGGCCGGCCCTCATTTCGCCGGGCTCCAACCAGCGCAACACCGCCACCAACTCGCCCTGGCCGCTGAGCACCCGGAAGGGTCCCTTGGCCGGCTCGGTCTCCCGGGCCCCAGCCAAGAGCACCTGGCGGGGCAGGATGCGCCCCTGCCGAAGCTCCCAGGCCCGGTCGTCATCCAGCACCACTGCCGGCAGACCGCAGCGCTCCAGAGCCGGGCTGAGGCCCAAGAGGCGGCGCGCCAATTCGCCGGAGGTCAACTCCAGGGCCTCATCCAACCCCAGGGCCTCTCCCTGGGCGAACGGCGCCGAGGCCAGCCGGCGCAAGGTGGCCAAATGCCCCACCGTGCCCAGTTCCCGGGCCAACTCGGCGGCCAGGGAGCGCACATAGGTGCCCCGGGAGCAGAGCAGATCGAAATCAATATAGTCCGGCCCCAGATCCAGCAGCCGCGCCTGGTGGACGGTTATGGGCCGGGGGTCTTTTTTCACCTCCACACCCTCCCGGGCATAGGCGTAGAGAGGCTTGCCCTGATGCTTGGCCGCTGAAAAGGCCGGCGGCGCCTGCATACGGCCGCCTTTCAAACCGGCCAAGGCGGCGGCCACTTGTTTCCGGTCAAGCTCCGGCACCGGAGCCTCCTGGACCACTTGGCCGGTGGGGTCGCCGCTGTCGGTGGCCGCGCCCAGGGCGATACGGCCCTGGTAGAGCTTGTCGCCGGCGCCCAGCAGGCTGGCCATGCGGGTGGCCCGGTTGAAGGCCAACACCAGCACGCCGGTGGCAAAGGGGTCCAGGGTGCCGCAGTGCCCCAGCTTGGCCGGCTTGAAGCGCCGCCGGAGCCGGTCCACCAGGTCGTGGCTGGTGGGCCCGGCCGGTTTGTCGATCACCAGCACGCCGTCGCTGAAAAACTTCACTTGCCGCCGGCGCCCCATCACAGCGCCTCCAGGCTCTGGCTCAGCAGTTCCTGGATTTGTTTGCGAACCTTTTTCAAGGAACCCTCCAGGGTGACGCCGGCCGCGTTTTTGTGGCCGCCGCCGCCCAGGGACATGGCCACCCGGGCCACGTCCACCTGGCCCCGGGAGCGCAGGCTCACCTTGACGCCGCCGGTGGAGACCTCTCTGAGCAGGGCCGCCGCCTCCACGCCCGGTATCAGGCGGATCATCTCCACCGCCTGCTCCAGGTCCTGGGGCCCGGCCTGCAGGGCGGCCAGGTCCTTGAGCCGCACCTGGCTCACCGCCAGGGCCCCGTCCGGGGAGGTCCACAGGCTGTCCATGATGCGGCCCAACAGCTTCAGCCGCTGGGGCCGGGTGGCGTACACCTCCTGGCTGATGGGCCAAACTTCCGCCCCGGCCTCTTCCAGCCGGGCCGCCACCTGAAAGCTCAGGGGCGTGGTGTTGGCGTAGCGGAAGGAACCGGTGTCGGTCTGCAGGCCAACGAAGAGGCAGGTGGCCGCCTCGGCTGTCAAAGACCAGCCCATCTCGCCGGCCAGCACCGCCAGCATTTCGCAGGTGGCGGCGTAGGACGGATCCACCCAGGCGGCCTGGCCCAGCTCGGCCTGGCCCTGGTGGTGGTCCACGATGGCCACCGGCTCAAAATTTTGCAGGAAATCGCCGGAGGCGCGTCCGGTGCGCATGGCCTCGTGGCAATCCAGAACCACCGCCAAATCGATATCCCCGGCCGAGGGCACCTCGGTCAGCAACTGGTTCAGGCCGGGCAAAAACTCATATTCCTCGGGTATGGGCCCGGCGCTGTAGACCAGGGGCGCCTTGCCTTGCTCGGCCAACAGATGCATCAAACCCAGGGTGGCGCCCAGGGCGTCGCCGTCGGGCTGCTGGTGGGCCAGCAGCAAGGGGCGCTGGGCCCGGCTCAGCAGTTTTTGCACCGCTTCTCTCATGCCTCGGGCTCCTCCGGGGAGCTCTCGCCCCGCAGTTGGGCGGCTTCCTGGTCCTTTTGCCGCGCCTGCTTGACCAGTTGGTCCATGCGCGCCCCCTGGGCCAGGGAGCTGTCGTACACCGGGATCAGGCGGGGCATGGTCTTTAAGTTCAAACGGGAGGCCAACTGACCCCGCAAAAAACCCGCCGCCGCCTTGAGCCCGGCCAAGGCCTCATCCCGCCGGCCCTCCTCCAACAGGCTGAAGTAGACTTTGGCCTGGCTCAGGTCCGGGGCCACGTCCACCGCAGTCACCGAGACCATGCCCACCCTGGGGTCCTTGACCTTGGTGAGCAAAAGGTCGCCCAACTCGGCCTGGATCAGGTTGCCCAGTCGTTTTGTGCGGCGGGTGCCCAAGTCATCTCCTTGAGGTTGATAAGCTCCAGGCGCACGTCGGTCACCTCGGCCAGGGCCAGGCGCTCCACGTATCTGCGGATGGAATCCAATTGTCTGTCCACGTGGGCCGGTTCGTTGCCGCAGACCGCGAAACCCAGCTCGATGCGCTGCCACAGGTCCTGGCCGCCCACCTCGGCGGCGGCGGCATTGAACTTGGCTCGCACCCGGTCGTTGATGGAGCGCACCACTTTGCGTTTGGCCTTGAGGCTGGAGCCCTGTCCCATATGCAGGGTCATGGTCATGGCGCCTACCACCATGGCGTCTACAACTGCGCGGCAATTTCGTTAATGACGTAGAATTCGATCTCGTCGCCCACCTTGATGTCCTGGTAGTCCTCCAGGCCCACGCCGCACTCAAAGCCCTGGGCCACTTCCTTGACGTCGTCTTTGAAGCGTCTCAGGCTGGAGACCTTGGTGTTGGCCAGGACCACGCCGTCTCTGAGCAGGCGCACAAAGGCCCCGCGCTCCACCCGGCCCTGGGTGACGTAGCTGCCGGCGATGGTGCCGATCTTGGGCACCTTGAAGGTCTCACGCACCTCCACCCGGCCGATCACCTCCTCCTCCAACTCGGGAGCCAGCATGCCGGTCAGGGCGGCGGTGACGTCGTCGATGATCTGATAGATCACCTCATAAGTGCGGATGTCCACGTGCTCGGCCTCGGCCATCTCGCTCACCTTGCCCGAAGGCCGCACGTTGAAGCCGATGATGATGGCGGCCGAAGCGCTGGCCAGCATCACGTCGGTGTCGTTGATGGCGCCGGTGCCGGCGTGGATCACATCCACCTTCACCTGCTCGTTGCCCAGCTTACCCAGGGCGTCCACGATGGCCTCCACCGAACCTTGTACGTCGGCCTTAACCACCAGCTTCAACTCCTGCACCTCGCCCTCGGCCATCTGCTCGAAGAAGCCCTCCAGGCTCATCTTGGTCTTGGCCGAAAGCTCGGCTTCGCGCTTTTTCAAGGTGCGGTGCTCGGCGATCTGGCGCGCGTCCTTGTCGCTTTCCACCACGGCGAACTCATCGCCCGCCTCGGGCACCCCGCCAAAGCCCTGCACCTCCACCGGGATGGAGGGCCCCACTTGATCCACCGGGCGGCCGTGATCGTCCAGCATGGCGCGAACCTTGCCCGCCACGGTGCCGCAGACAAAGGAATCGCCGGTCTTGAGCGCGCCCTCGCGCACCAGCACGGTGCCCACCGGGCCGCGTCCCTTGTCCAGGCGGGCCTCCAGGATGTTGCCCCGCGCCGGCTTTTCGGGGTTGGCGGTAAGCTCCAACACCTCCGACTGCAACTGCAGCATCTCCAGCAGATCGTCCACGCCCTGGCCGGTCTTGGCCGAGACGTCCACCACGATGGTGTCGCCGCCCCAATCCTCGGGGATCAGGCCGTTGTCGCTCAAATCGCGGCGCACCCGCTCGGAATCCGCGCCGGGTTTGTCTATCTTGTTCACCGCCACCACGATGGGCACCTCAGCAGCCTTGCTGTGGCTGATGGCCTCTTTGGTCTGCTCCATGATGCCGTCGTCGGCGGCCACCACCAGGACCACCACGTCGGTGACCTGGGCGCCGCGGGAGCGCATCTGGGTGAAGGCCTCGTGACCCGGCGTGTCCAAAAACACCACCTCGCCGCCGCCCTCTAAATGCACGTCGTAGGCGCCGATGTGCTGGGTGATGCCGCCGGCCTCGCCGGAGACCACGTCGGCGTTGCGGATGGTGTCCAAAAGCGAGGTCTTGCCATGGTCCACGTGGCCCATGATGGTCACCACCGCCGGACGGGGCTGCAAGTCCTCGGGGCTGTCCTCGCGCTGCTCCAAAAGCCCCTCTTCCTCGAATCCCACCCGTTCGATCTCGAAACCGAACTCGGTGGCCACGATGGTAGCGTCGTCCACATCCAGGGACTGGTTCAAGGTGACCATCATGCCCATGCCCATGAGATGGCCCACCAGCTCGGCGGCCTTTACGCCCATGCGTTTGGCCAGCTCGCCCACGGTGATGGCCTCGCCCACCTTGACCCGGCGCTTGATGGCCTTGGGCGTGGTCAGCTCTGTCTTCTGGGCCTTTTTGCCCGGCCCGCCGCGCTTGCGGCCCCGGGAGCGGCGGCCGCTGTAGAGGTCGGCCTTGTTCAAAATCTCCTTGCGCCGGCTGCCGGCCTTGCGCATGAGGAACTCGTTGTCCGGAATCTGGGCCGCCTTCTTGCCCTTTTTGCGGCGGCGGCGGCCCCCGGTGTCCTTTTCCGGCGGGGGCACATCGCCAGGCGCGATTCCCGGCCCGGGGCGGTGGCCGCCGCGGCGCGCCGCCGGGGCCGGGCGCCGTTTTTCCGGCCTGCCGTTGGTCATGGGCGGTACCGGGTGGGTGGGCTTGGAAATAATGCGGGCCGGGGTCTCGCCCTTGGGCCGCTTGGGCTTGACTGGAGCCGGCTTGACCGGCTCGGGCTCGGACTCGGCCGCCTCGGGCTCT
>JANQFN010000460.1 GCA_028277825.1 Desulfarculaceae bacterium | reverse complement strand
CTGGGCGGCTTAAAGCCCCTCGATCTGCACCAGCCCGGAGCCGGAGTAATCCCCCTCCGGGGCCTCGCCCCGGTTCACTTTGTCGAACAGCTCGCACTGCTCGGCCAGGGACAGGCCCGCGAAACGCCGCTCGGCTTGGTCCGCACCCTGCCCCCGGCATAGGTGGCAGCGGGTCTCGGAGCATCCCTGGCACTCCCGGCAGTCCGGGCAAGGATGTTTTTTCACCCGGCTGGTGGTCATCAGGCCTCCATTACCTTATATTTAAGCACTTCTCGCCGCCTGGGCAGGAAATTTTGGTTTTTGGGTGACAATCGCCGGGCCCCGCTGGGACCGCCGCCCCCAACTGAGGTATCATTAGCCCGACATGGACATCGCCGCCCTACAAGAGCTGATCTCCACCTACGGCTACTGGGCCCTGTTCGTGGGCACCTTCTGGGAAGGCGAGATCGTCTTCATCCTGGCGGGTATCGCCGCGCGCCAAGGTCTGTTGGACCCCTGGTACGTGGCCCTGGTGGCCATGGCCGGCGGCTTTCTGGGTGACCAGTTCTTTTTTCTCTTGGGCATCTGGCGCGGCACGGCGGTGGTGACCCGCTGGCCCCGGGTGGCGCGCAAGGCGGTGGAGGCCCGCCGCCTGATCCGGCGCCACGCTGTTTACCTTATCCTGCTGTCGCGCTTCCTCTACGGCCTGAGGATGGTCATCCCCCTGGCCTGCGGCATGGCCCGCATCCCGCCCTGGCGCTTCGTGGTCCTAAACTTCATCTCCGCCCTGATGTGGTGCATAGTTTTCGGCGGGCTGGGCTATCTCTTCGGCGGTTGGATCTTCGACCGGCTGGAACTGGTCAAGGGCCTGCAGGTCACCGTGCTGCTGGTGCTGGCGGTGCTGGTGGCCAGCTACTTCATCATGAAGTGGATCAAGCGCCGGCTCATGGCCGACGGCCCCAAGCAACAGGCCTCCTGAGCAGCCGTCCTACTTCTTCTTGGCTGACACCGTCACGGTAAAGGGGATTTCCATGGTGGCGGGCATGTGGCACAATTTGGTGTCACAGGCCTGGTAGCGCACGTAGGCATTGATCTTGTATTTGCCCGGCTTGACCGAGGCGGCCACATCCAGGCTGGCGGTGACCAACACCTCGCCGCTGTAGACCTGGATGGGCTTTTTGGAAAACTCCACCTCCACCGCGTGGGTGGGGGGAAACTTGATCTTGTCCACCGTGATGCCCGCCGGCCCCTTGAACAGGATCTCGGTGGGAATCAGGCCGGTTTTGCCCACGTCGGGCCCATTCATGTGATATTTGGGGGCCAGCTTAAGGCGCAAGGAAACCAGGTAGGGCCCGCCCGGGGCGCTGAGGCTGCCTTTGGCCATGAAGACCTGGGCGGTGAGCACCTGCGGGGTCAGGGTGGTGGCCGCCGCGGGGGTCATCAGCAGGGCGACGGCCAGGAAAATTGCACAAATAACGTTGCGGTTCATCTCGCCCTCCGGGGCATTTAATCTTCGATATTGTCCAGCATGTCCTTGACCGCGTGGCAGGTGTCGGGCCCGGCGTCGCTCCAGCCCAAGGGCGCCATCTCGCCCGGGGGCAGGACCTTAATGCGCGCGCAGGCCCGGGCCAGCCGGGGCCAGACCAGTTCCTGGGCGTCCTGTTCGTTCAGACTGGGGTCCAGCATCAAAAGCGGGGCCAAGGTGAGCTTTTCCTGTTTGCAAAGCCCCATGAAGGCCCAGAGGCGGCGGCCGGTCAGGCGGGGGAGTTGCGCGGGGCCCTCCAGGGCCACCTCGTCGGTCAGGCCGGCCTTGCCGCTGAAGAACTCCAGCCCCACCGCCAGGTTGCGTCCCAGTTCCGCCAGGCGGGGAGGCAGGGAGACGTCCTGGGCCCAGCTCAACAGGTTCACCGCGGCGTGTACGGCATGTTCACCGGGCGCCTCGCCCACTTCCGGCGGCGGCTCACCTTTGCCGGCCAACAGCCCCAGGGTCCGTCCGGCGGGCAGGCAGGGGGCCCAGAGCACCAGGTCCGGCTCCAGGCCAAAGGCCTGGCAGGCGCCGCCGCCCTCCAGGCGCAGGCCGGTGGTGGTCTCGTCCACCACCAACAAGAGCCCCTGACGGCGGATTTCGGAGGCCGCGGCCAGGGCCGAGGAGGCCGCCGGCGCCCAATCGCAGCGGAGCACCGCCACCCCGGGCTGCCCCTTGGGCGGGTCCAGGGGAGCGCCGGTGCCCGGGGCCACCCAGGTGATGCCCGGGGCCAGGCCCCGGGACCGGGCCAGGCGGCTGGCGGCCAACACCGCCTGGGGCGGCTTGGCGTAAACCCGCACCCAATCCGGCCATTCCCACAGCTTCTGAAACAGGCCCTCGGGCCCCGCGGGGTCCTCGGGCATGAGAGCGGGGCGCAGATGTATGGTCAAAGCGGGGTCGCTGTAGTCCACCGGCATGCCCGCCACGGGGGCCTGTTTAGCCCATACGGCCTCCAGGATTTCCAATTCCTGTGCCCGGGGGGCGTTTTGCATAGGTTACCTCGTCTGAGCGTTTTCAAAGTACAGGTTGATTATAGCCGCACCGCCAGCCAACCACCAGAGTTAAGCTGGTGCCACCCGCACGGGTTTCTGAATTGACCCCGGGTATGCTATCATTTCAACCAGCCAGTCGGTCCATGGCGGCGAAGCCCGGTCTGCGGGTGGGCCTCACCACCCCCATGGGCGATGTTTCACCGTAGCCGCATAACCACATAACTCTAGATTTGGTTGCGAATCTTGAACGGTACGGAAGTACTTTGGGAAAAGGCGGTCAGCGCCCTTTTGAAGCGGGAGCGCATGCTGCAGGCTTCCCGCCTGCTCCCGGGGGTGGTGCACAACATTTCCGGCGCACTGCAGATGATATCCATGCCTTTGGAACTGATGGAGATGAACCCCCAGGACCCAGACGGCCTGGCGTCCAGGCTGGAAACCCTGCGCCTGGGCCTGGACCGCATGCTGGAGGAACTGGACTTGTTGACCCAACGCAGCAGCCAGGACCGGGACGTGGAACCCGGTCTGCTGGATTTGTCCGTCTTGGCCTCCCTGCAGTTGAAATTTTTCAAAGGGGACATGTTCTTCAAGCATCAGACCCGGCTGGACAGCCAGTTGCCCCAGGGCCTGGGCCTGGCCGAGGCGCCCTATGCCGACGTGGCTTTGGCCTTCAACGCCCTGGTGATCAACGCCCTGGAGGCGATGGCGGACCAGGGAGAGGGCAGCCTGAAGATTTGGGCGGAAAGCTCCGCTGGCCGGTTGCGTCTGTTGGTCACAGACAGCGGCCCGGGCCCGGAGCCTGCTTTGGTCCAACGGATGTTCGAGCCCTTCACCGGCGATAAACTGGACCACGACGGCCTGGGC
>JANQFN010000449.1 GCA_028277825.1 Desulfarculaceae bacterium | reverse complement strand
GGGCCTCGTCCGGGTCGCCGATGCCGGTGAGCCGCTGGGGATAGGTTTCCTCCCCCACCACCATGTGGCACAGCGAGACCAGCTCCTTGCTGCCCGGGTGGATACGTTCGCCGTCCAGACTGAGCAAGGCCCCGGCCTCCCGGGCCAGGCGGGCGGCATACAGGCTGGCCTCGATGAAGTGACCGTCCAGGTGCAAGACCCGGCAAGAAGAAATCAACTCCGGGTCCAGGTCTGCGGGCTCCAGGCGGCAGGAACGGTCCCGCGACCAGATGATGGTGCGCTCGCCCGTGTCCTGTTCCACCATGATGAAGGCTTGCTGGCTGGAGGCGCCGGGCTTGCTGACCAGACCCAGGGGGGCCACCCCGAACTCCCGCAAACGCGGGCCGACGCGCAGGCCCGCCTCGTCGTCGCCGGCGGCGCCGGCATAGGCCACCCGATGGCCCAGGCGGGCCAAGGCGCAGGAGGCCGTGGCCGCCTGGCCGCCGCCCATGGCCTTGAACTGGCTCATGCGCAGCTTGCTGCCGGCTTGAGGGAAATGGGGAATCTGGCAGAGATAATCGCTGGCGTTGAGCCCCAGGCAGAGCACGTCCCAGGGCCGCCGCCCGGCCGCGATCAGCGGCGGCAGCCCGCCAGCGCTCATTTTGGTTTAGCCTTCCTTGGTCAGGACGCGCACCGCCATAAGGCCTTCCAGGGCCTCGGCGAACTTCTGGGCGTCGTTCTCATCACCCACGATGGCCCCGTAGTGCATGGGGATGGCCAGCTTGGGCCCGATGGCCTGGGCCGCGGTGATGGCTTCCTCGGCGTCCATGACATAGGTGCCGCTTACGGGCAAGAGCGCCACGTCCACGCGCAAGGCGTCCATCTCCGGGATGTAGTCGGTGTCTCCGGCGTGATAGATGCTCACGCCGTCCACGGTGACCACGAAACCCAACCAGGCGTTGCCCTTGGGGTGGAAGTCCTTGCCCAGGTTATAGGCCAGCACCGCCTCCACTTTGACTCCGCCCACCTCCAGGCTCTCGCCCGGGGCCAAGACGCGCACGTCCCCGCTGAGCTTGGCGGCGCTGTCCTTTTCAGTGACGACCACCGTGTCCGGGCCGCTTACCTTGGCCAGGTCATCCGGGGAGTTGTGGTCAAAATGATCGTGGCTCACCAGGATCAGCGAGGCGGCCGGGCTCTCACCTATCTCATAGGGGTCAAAGTAGATGGGGCCCTCGGGCCGGTCCAGGCGAAAGCAGTCGTGCCCCAGCCAGTGCAGGTCATTCACCACTTTTTCAATGGCAGCCATGTCGGCCATGACATCCTCCCTCTTTTTTTAGCTAGAGCTCAGGTCTAGTTTTGAGTCAGCACCACGCGGTGGTTGACCAGGGACATGGACTTGATACGGCCGTCCAAGACCTTTTGTTCGCCGTAGATGGAGACCAAGCGCACCTTGCCCTCCCCCTCGGGCTCGATCACGTCCACATCAGCCAGGAGGAGTTCCTCCTCGCCGTCCTTGTTTAGCAAATAGGCTGTGGCTTCACACATGTCTAAAGCATCTCCTTCAAACGGACCTTGACGATATGGTCCACTTGGTGGGGCAGCGGCTCGCGGGTCACCGCGGCCACCTCCACGTTTTCCTGGGTAAGAGGCAGGAGGAACTTCTTGGCCGGAGACGAGGCCACGCCGGCGGCCACCGCCGGGGTGATTTCGCCCATCATGGCGTTGGCCAGAACGATGCCGATGGGGCCGATGATCACATCGGCCTGGGCGACTGTGACCAAAATGGCGTTTTCGCCGGTGGCACCGCGGTTGGCGCCGGCCTTCATCATCTGGGTGGTGGCGATGGCGTTGCTGCCCAGGGCCAGCACCTCCACCTCTTCGCCGTACTCCTCTTTGATGGCGCGGATGATGACGCTGCCGATACCGCCGCCCTGTCCGTCGATCACACAGATTCGCAAGCTTGCCTCCTTGATGAAATGAGAATACACTGAGCAGGGATTGCTAGCAAGCCCGCCGTGGGTTTGCATCGTGGTAGTGGATTGGTCTGATTGCGGGGTGAGCGATGAGTTTTTCCGGCCTGGGCCTGGTCGTGGGAGCCTACTTGTTGGGAGCGGTGCCCTTCGGCCTGCTCATGTCCAAGGCCTTTGGCGGGCCGGACCCGCGCGGCGCCGGTTCGGGCAACATCGGCGCCACCAACGTGGCCCGCCAGGCGGGCAAAGCGGCCGGGGTGCTCACCCTGCTCCTGGACGTGGCCAAGGGATTCCTGCCCACCCTGGTGGCGGTGCATGTGCTGCCTGCCTGGGGGGCGGCCGCCGCCGGTCTGGCCGCCTTTGTGGGCCACTGCTGGCCGGTGTATCTTGGCTTCAAGGGCGGCAAGGGCGTGGCCACCGCCCTGGGCGTGTTTTTGGCCTTCTCGCCCCTGGGCGGATTGTGCACCGCCCTGTTGCTGGTGATCATCGCCTGGTTGAGCAAACACATGTCCCTGGGCTCCATGATCGGCTGCGCATCTTCGCCGGTCTGGATGCTGGTGTACGGCGCGCCCCTGGCCGCGGTGGTGATGTCCGGAGTGATGGCCCTGTTGGTGGTATACAAACACCGGGAGAACATAGCCCGCTTACGCGCGGGCCAGGAGCACGGCTGGCGCTGACCAGGGGGGCGATCCGTCTGCGAATCAATAGGCTGATCTGTTTGAAACGAAGGCTGCCAAAGCGCTGGCAGCCTTTTTTTTAATGATGGTTGGTAATGGAACGGCGGCTCCAGGGCTCCATTGCCTTTTGTGCCGTCCGGCCTACGGCGCTTTCACCGCATTACCTTGCCTCCCCGCCGACAAAAGGGTGTGTCATTGCCAGGAGCGGCCCTGTTGCGACGCGGCAATCTCTGCTTGCATCGAACGGTATCCAAGCGAGTAAGGCCCTGCTGTTAGCAGAGATTGCTTCGCTTGGCTCGCAATGACAACGGGGGTTGCTTATTTGGAGAAGGTTGTCGTCATAGACACCTTAAATGCCAATGGTCTTTGTCTTTTTGACTTCGCCTGACGACATCGGCCCGGCCTGCATGTGGTGGGAAAAAACAGGGCGGCAATCAGTAGGCCCATAAATAGTGGTCATTGCGAGCTGGGCCGGCTCCAGGGTTCGACACTTTTAATCGGCTTCTCCGGCCCGGCGTGGCAATCTTCAGTTTACTTCAGCCCCCGGAGGAAAGAGATTTTCCTGGGACAGATGGGAGACAAAGGGAAAAGGAGGATCGCCACGTCGCGGCGGAAAGCAGTTGGTTTTTTGCCGACCTATTATGCCGCCGCTCCTCGCGATGACAACTGTTGCTGTAGGACAAGTTAAGACGAACGATCACTCGGGTGTAGGGGCGGGGTTTACCCCCGCCCGATAGCCTAAACCTAAGAAAGATGGGCGGGGATAAACCCCGCCCCTAAAAGGAAGCAGATTTTTTTACCGGCCTCTTCACCGCCTTCCGGCACGTGCACCAGAGCACCCCCTACAGGCGGCTGCGTCTCCGGTCCTTCTTGCGCTTGGCCTTGGGCTGCCGGCGGCTGGGGCCCTTCTTCTTGGTGGTGAAATCCCAGCCCTGGTCATCTTCCTCAGCGCCGGGCATGACGCCCAGGGCCACCTGCAGCAGGCGGTCGCCGAACTCGCCGCTGCCCAAAACCACCGCGCCGTGGCGGCGGCAGCGCCCGGCAAGTTCGCGGTCATCGCTGATCACGGTCATGCCCCCGCCCTGGTGCCGGGCCATTTGCGCGATGACGTCGTCGGCCGAGCGCTCCGAGCCCGAGAAACGCACCGGGATGCCGCTGGCAGAAGTCTTGCTGCCGCCGGGTTCCAGCCCGCCGTCGAACACCACGGTTATTTTGTGGGAGCGTTTTTTGCGGTAGAGCCTCAGGGCCTCGATCAGGGCCTCCCGCCCCTGGCCCTTGTCCGAGGCG